>CAJNCO010000001.1:300000-600000 GCA_905221305.1 bacterium | reverse complement strand
GATAGAATAGGTTCCATTATCATTTTGGATAAACTCAACCGATTCCGCATCTTGATAGACGTTATTGGGAACGATGAGTTCAATCCCATTTGACAAGGAAAGTTTTTGGTTTTCAAATTTCTTGAGCTGACGACTGGCATCAATTTCATCGAACTGGACTGGTTCTGGTACAGCTTCCTTGACTTGGTCGATAAAGCTCAAGCGAGCTGTCAGATTATTATCAAAAAGGTCGTTAGCCAATTTCTCAGGAGACAACTCATTGTTTTCTTCAAGATTGTTGAAAATCGCTGATTTGACCTTGGATTGAAACTGAAAATCATCTGTGTTAAAAGATTCAGCAATTCTCTGAGCCGTTTTTTCCAGTTCCTTGATGGACTTCTTTGGTGAAATCTTAGGAGCAACAGCTAGGAGATTTTCTGAAAAGTAGTTCAAAAAAGTCCCATTATACTTGATTCGTTTTTCGATGAGATGATACTTGCGACTTTGAAGATTGACCACCAGAGCCTCATCAGCCCCCGTTCCAAATCCAGGCAGGTTATTCTGAGTCAGCTTGATTGGATTATCAACTTCTCCACCGAGGTGGGTCAAGGTCTCACGTAGAGCAATTCGCAAGAAAGCGAAATGTTCAACGCCTTCTTTAGAAAACTGAACAAAAACCAAGTCATTGGTCTTGAGATTTTCAGAAATGCTGAACTCCTCTTTCCAGAGATTAGCCAGAGTTATTGATGTCTCCAACAAATCGTCTGTGATGTGATTGAAGAAGGGATTTTCTTCCTCGAAAATCCCAGTCTTGGCTTCATCTGAATACACGCGTTCGATTTTTTTACGTAGGTATTCTTCGATTTTTGGAGTGATATTGAGAAATTTATCCGCTAGAAACAGCTCGGTATCGTCTGGGCTGAACTGATGGATAATAGCTTTCTTAATATAAATGTCCATAAAAGTTTTAGTCCTCGTATAATGGGAAGGCATCTGTCAATTCTTTGACCGCACTTCTCACTTCTTCTAAGACAGCCTCATTTTCTGCATTTTTAAGGGTTTTAATGATGAGTTCAGCCACTTTACGGCTTTCTTCTTCACCAAATCCGCGTGCAGTGATGGCTGCTGCTCCGATACGAATTCCACTTGTCTTGAATGGTGACAAGGTTTCGTAAGGGATTGAATTTTTATTTAGGGTAATATTAACTTCATCCAGCAAGTTTTGAGCAACTTTTCCGTTTTCTACAACCTTAGTCACATCAACAAGGAAGAGGTGATTTTCAGTACCGCCAGAAATGATACGGAAGTCAGGGTCTTGCAAGAAGACTTCAACCATAGCCTTGCTGTTTTTGATGACATTAGCAGCATACTCCTTAAAGGCTGGATCCAAAACTTCTTTGAAGGAAACCGCCTTAGCAGCCACAACATGCTCCAAAGGACCACCTTGAATACCAGGGAAAATAGCTGAGTTGATTTTCTTAGCAAGTTCTTCGTCATTAGTCAAAATCAAGCCACCACGCGGTCCACGAAGGGTTTTGTGGGTCGTTGTTGTAGTGATATGAGCGTATGGCACTGGACTAGGGTGAAGACCAGCTGCAACTAAACCAGCGATATGGGCCATATCGACCATGAGCTTAGCGCCAACTGCATCTGCGATTTCACGGAATTTTGAGAAGTCAATAATTTGAGAATAGGCTGAAGCACCAGCTACAATTAATTTTGGTTTTACTTCTTGGGCTTGTTTCAAGATAGCATCAAAATCCAAGAGTTCCGTTTCAGGATCAACACTGTAAGAAACAAAGTTGTAGGTTTGACCAGAGAAGCTAACTGGAGCTCCGTGGGTCAAGTGTCCACCTGCTGCCAAATCCATTCCCATTACAGTGTCACCAGGCTCAATCAAGGCCATGTAAGCCGCACAGTTGGCTTGGCTTCCTGAGTGAGGTTGGACATTGGCGAATTTAGCACCGAAAATTTCTTTTGCACGTTCAATAGCTAGAGTTTCTACCACGTCTACTACATCGGTTCCACCATAATAACGGCGTCCTGGGTAACCCTCGGCATATTTGTTTGTCAAGATAGACCCTTGAGCTGCCATAACAGCCTTGGAAACCACGTTTTCCGAAGCAATCAACTCGATATTGTTTTGTTGGCGTTCTTCTTCTTTGGCAATAGCATTCCATAGATCAGCATCGTATGCTTTAAAATCGTCTTTGTCAAAAATCATAGGTCTTCTCCTTTATAGTGTGACTGGTCCTTTAGTTTAAGAAAATATACTAAAAGATGCGAATAAACCGTTTCTGCACTTTATCACAAGTATAACCAACTTTTTCATAAAATGCATGAGCTCCCAGACGATGATCAGCAGAGTTTAAGCGGATAAACTCATAGCCCCGTCTTTTTGCTTCTTGATCCAACCCTTGCAGTAAGCTTTTACCGATGCCTCGTCCTTGTGCTTGAGGCGAAACCGCTAAGCCTAAGATATTAAAGCCTGCTTTGGAATAGAGGGATTCATAAACTTCAGCATGGACATAGCCAAGCAAGATATGACTGGCAGTATCCTCGTAGCCAAGTAGGAAATGATGGGAATCCTGAGATAATTTAGCTAGTTGACTAGCTGTGTCCTCTGGACTAAAAGAGTAGCCCAAAGCCTCTTGGTTAATCTCACATATAGCATTCACATCTGTTTCTTGCAAATCTCTTAGCATCTCATTCCTCCTCAAAAGAAATCTCTGGCAACCGAGCAAGAATATCTTCTCGCTTAATCGCCCCCTGGCGTAAGATTTTCACCTTGTCTCCAGACAAATCCAAAATAGTCGAATCCTGTCCAGTTAGAAAAGCGTCGTCCTCCAGACCCAGAACCTCTTGATCAAAATCCTCTAGAATTTGAGCAAAGGTCACTCCACTCGCCTGACCCGAGATATTGGCAGACGGCCCAATCAAGGGTCCTGTCTCTCGAATCAAATCAAGTGTAATGGGGTGATTCGGCATCCGAAATCCCACCGTTGAAAGACCAGAATTGACCCAATAGGGAACTCGGTCATTGGCTTCGAGGATAATGGTCAAGGGACCCGGTAAAAAGGCCTCTACAAGTTTTTCTAGATAAGTTGGCTGATTCTTTGAAAAGTGCAAGATGTCCTCTAGAGAAGCGACATTAAGATTGAGCGCCTTATCTCTAGGACGACGTTTGAGTTTGTAAACATGGTCGACAGCTTTTTCATCTAAGGCCTTAGCAAAGAGACCATAAACTGTCTCGGTTGGTAGAACAACAGCCCCGCCCTTTTCCAACTCTTGTCTAATCCTGTCCATCATCAACTACAACCATCCTATCTTGACCAAATTGGTCCTTGAGTGTTCGTACCCGTTTTTCAGGAAGATGTTTCCTAAAAAGCGCAGGAACACTTTGACCTTGCTTATATCCAATTTCAAGGTAAATCTTACCACCATCTGCGAGATAGTCTTTTGCATCTTCCGCAATTCTGCGATAAATAGCTAGGCCATCCTCATCTGCAAAGAGAGCTAGATGAGGTTCTGAATGCAAAACATTCAAACCAACCTCTGACTCATCTTCACGAGAGATATAGGGTGGATTGGATACAATTATATCATATTTTTCAGAAATTTCTGCAAAACAATCAGATTTTTTAAAAAATATATTAAGATTTTGATTGCTAGCATTCTCTGATGCAAGCTCTAAGGCGTCTTGTGAAATATCTGCTGCTGTCACTGACCAATCCGGTCTGTTTTTAGCTAATCCAAGGGCTATGGCACCACTTCCAGTCCCGATATCTAGAATCTTAAGACTTTCCTCAGCATTTTCTGCCAAGATAAGCTCCACCAACTCTTCTGTCTCTGGACGAGGAATCAAAACTCTCTCATCTACTTTTAACTGCATTCCAAAGAAATCTGCCTGTCCGATGATGTACTGAGCTGATTTGTGAGCCGCTAACTGCTGGTAAATTTCTTCTACAAATTGTTTTTCATCCTCTGTTACCTCTTGTTGAAGAGCAAAAACAAAGTCCGTAAAAGAGAGATTTTTCAGGCTACGATAGACAAAAGAGAGGCTTTCTGCTTCCTCTCCTTGTCTAATCAACGCTTCTTCAAAATCTGAAAATAATTGAGCTAATTTCATTATTTGTTTAATTCTTCTAATTTTTGCGTTTGGTCATAAAGAACCAAGGCATCCACCACTTCATCCAATTTACCAGACAAAATGGTATCTAGTTTTTGGAGGGTCAAGCCGATACGGTGGTCTGTGACACGGTTTTGTGGGAAATTATAAGTACGAATACGTTCTGAGCGGTCACCAGTACCAATAGTAGACTTACGCTCAGCGTCTTGTTCATCCTGGGCAATTTGTGCAAAGTGGTCAGCCACACGCGCACGGATGATTTTCATGGCCTTCTCACGGTTCTTCTGCTGGGTACGTTCTTCCTGCATCTCAACCTTGATATTGGTTGGCAAGTGAACGATACGCACGGCAGTCGCAACCTTATTGACGTTCTGTCCACCAGCACCTGATGCGTGGTAGATATCAACACGAAGGTCTTTTGGATCGATATCGTATTCTACTTCCTCTACTTCAGGCATGACAAGAACTGTCGCAGTTGAAGTGTGTACACGACCTTGGCTTTCTGTCACGGGGACACGTTGCACACGGTGGGCACCTGATTCGTACTTAAGCTTAGAGTATACAGATTGACCCGAAACCATGGCAACCACTTCTTTGAAACCACCGACACCGTTCATAGAGGCTTCCATGACTTCAAAGCGCCAGCCTTGGGCTTCCGCATACTTTTGGTACATAGTTAGAAGGTCTCCGGCGAAAAGTGCCGCTTCGTCTCCACCAGCTGCCCCACGGATTTCAAGGATGATGTTCTTGTCGTCATTAGGATCTTTTGGAAGGAGCAAAATTTTCAATTTTTCTTCATACTCTTCTTTTTCAGCCTTGGCATCTTTAAGCTCTTGCTTGGCCATTTCTTCCAAGTCCGCATCTCCACCTGATTCCTTAATCATTTCTTCAGCATCGACGATGTTTTGAAGGACTTGTTTGTACTCACGGTAGGCTGTTACTGTGTCACGAGTTGAAGCCTCTTCTTTTGAAAGCTCCATGAAACGTTTGGTGTCTGAAACGACATCAGGGTCACTCAGCAATTCTCCTAATTCTTCATATCGGTCTTCTACAGCTTGTAGTTGATCATAGATGTTCATTTTTCTTCATTCTCCTTATTGATTTCAGGTGCAAAATAATGTTTTCGGCAGACTGAGATATAGGTTTCATTGCCACCGATTTGAATTTGTTCGCCATCATAGACTGGCACGCCATCTTGAGTTCGCAACACCATGGTCGCCTTTTTCTTACAATACTGACAGATGGTCTTTATCTCATCGATTTTATCTGCTAAAAGCAAGAGATATTTGGAGCCTTCGAACAATTCATTGCGAAAGTCATTCTTCAAACCAAAAGCCATGACAGGTATGTCTAACTCATCAACAACACGAGCTAGGTCATAAACATGGTGACGCTTGAGAAACTGGGCCTCATCGACCAACACACAGTATGGTTTCTCAGGTAAGTCTCGGATATAACCAAAGATATCCGTCGTTTCCTCAATCGCAAGAGCTGGTCGCTTCATGCCGATTCGACTGGATACATAACCAACACCATCACGTGTATCCAGAGCAGAGGTCATGATGACAACACCTTTTCCTTGCTCCTCGTAGTTATAGGCCACCTTGAGAATCTCAATCGTCTTACCAGAGTTCATGGTCCCATAACGATAATACAACTGTGCCATGCTTCTATTTCACGTCCATTTCTAAATTTTTGCTACATTCTAGTATATCATAATTTTCTGAAGCTTTAAACGGCAAAATGTGGTAAAATAGAAGAAATCAAAAACTAGTGGAGGAAGCTACTATGCCATTTGTACGCATCGATTTATTTGAAGGTCGCACGCTCGAGCAAAAGAAAGCTCTTGCTAAGGAAGTAACGGAAGCTGTTGTCCGTAACACTGGAGCCCCTCAATCAGCCGTTCATGTCATCATCAACGACATGCCAGAAGGAACTTACTTCCCACAAGGAGAAATGCGCACCAAATAAGCTAGCTTAAGCAGAAATGCTTAGGCTTTTTCAATCTCCAAGTAGCATCCATTGAAGAAATAGTCTAATTTTGTTACAATTTGAAGAGATGCTTGGATACCTATCCTAAGAAAAGAAATACAAAAGGAAATAGTATGATTACACGTGAATTTGATACCATCGCTGCTATCTCTACTCCACTAGGTGAAGGAGCCATTGGTATTGTCCGCCTGAGCGGAACAGATAGTTTTGCCATTGCGCAAAAGATTTTTAAAGGAAAAGACTTGAGCAAGGTTGCAAGCCATACCCTCAACTACGGTCACATTGTTGACCCTTTGACTGGTAAGGTCATGGACGAGGTTATGGTTGGGGCTATGAAGTCTCCAAAGACCTTCACTCGTGAGGATATTATTGAGATTAACACTCACGGTGGGATTGCGGTAACCAATGAAATTCTCCAGCTAGCTATTCGTGAAGGAGCTCGGTTGGCAGAACCTGGTGAATTTACCAAACGCGCCTTTCTAAACGGTCGCGTGGACTTGACACAGGCTGAGGCAGTGATGGACATCATCCGTGCTAAGACAGATAAGGCCATGAATATTGCAGTCAAACAATTGGACGGTTCTCTTTCTGATCTCATTAACAATACTCGCCAAGAAATCCTCAATACGCTTGCCCAAGTAGAGGTCAATATTGACTATCCTGAGTATGATGATGTTGAGGAAGCTACTACTGCTGTTGTCCGCGAGAAGACTATGGAGTTTGAACAATTGCTAACCAATCTCCTTAGAACAGCTCGTCGTGGTAAAATCCTTCGCGAAGGAATTTCTACTGCTATCATCGGACGCCCCAACGTTGGGAAATCCAGTCTTCTCAACAATCTCCTTCGTGAAGACAAGGCTATTGTAACAGATATCGCTGGTACGACACGAGATGTTATCGAAGAATACGTCAACATTAACGGGGTTCCTCTCAAATTGATTGATACAGCTGGTATTCGAGAAACAGATGATATCGTGGAACAAATCGGTGTTGAGCGTTCGAAAAAAGCCCTCAAGGAAGCTGACTTGGTACTACTAGTACTAAATGCCAGTGAACCACTGACCGCCCAAGATCGCCAACTCTTAGAAATCAGCCAAGATACCAACCGCATTATTCTACTTAATAAAACGGATCTTCCTGAAGCGATTGAAACTTCGGAACTACCAGAAGATATCATCCGTATTTCAGTTCTTAAAAATCAAAACATTGATAAAATCGAAGAGCGTATTAACGACCTCTTCTTTGAAAATGCTGGCTTGGTTGAGCAAGATGCTACTTACTTGTCAAATGCCCGTCATATTTCCTTGATTGAAAAGGCCGTTGAAAGCCTACAAGCTGTTAACCAAGGTCTGGAACTGGGGATGCCAGTTGATTTGCTTCAAGTTGACTTGACTCGTACTTGGGAAATTCTCGGAGAAATCACAGGTGATGCAGCTCCTGATGAACTCATCACCCAACTCTTTAGCCAATTCTGTTTAGGAAAATAAGAAAAATCCATGATCATTCATTCGGTCATGGATTTTATTGTCTTTATTAGTAATCTGGTCTAAGGACACCTGTTACGGTTGCCTTAGTTGCTTCGTAGTCACCATCTACAACAACCTTGATAATGCGTTTGGCATCTTCTTCTGGTGCTGGAACTAGAGGCAGACGAGTTGGTCCAGCTTCAAATCCCATATAGTTAAGGACTGCCTTAACTGGAGCAGGACTTGGATAAGAGAAGAGGGCGTTGACCTTAGGAATGAATTTACGCTGAATAGCTGCCGCTTTTTTCATATCGCTTTCTGCAATGGCAGTGAACATCGCATGCATTTCATCTCCATTTGTATGAGATGCAACAGAGATAACCCCATCCGCACCAAGGTTCATGGCATGGAAAGCATCTCCATCCTCACCAGTATAGACCAAGAACTCTTCTGGCTTGTGCTCAATCAAGTAAGCCATATTTGCCAAGCTGGTACATTCTTTGACACCGATGATATTTGGATGGTCAGCCAAGCGAAGCATGGTTTCTGGAGTTAATTCCACTACTACACGCCCTGGAATGTTATAGATGATAATAGGCAAGTCAGAAGCATCTGCAATAGCTTTAAAGTGCTGATACATGCCTTCTTGAGAAGGTTTGTTGTAGTATGGTACGATCGCAAGTCCAGCAGCGAAGCCACCAAAGTCTGCTACTTCTTTGACAAACTCGATCGAGTCACGCGTATCATTGGTACCTACACCCGCAATCAAAGGAACGCGTCCATTAACAATCTTTTGTACAGCTGCAAAGAGTTCCAACTCTTCATCGTGGGTTAAAGTTGGACTCTCAGCAGTCGTTCCAGCCAGCAAAATCCCATCTGTATGGTGATCCAACAAATGCTCTATAAGGGCTGGAATGGCATCAAAGTTGATGGAACCATCCTCATGAAAAGGGGTAATAAAGGCTGTGATGATTTTACACTCTTTTAAATCTTGATAAGACATGAGAAACACCTCTCTATTTCAAAGAAGGAGTTCATCTGAACTCCTAAACGATATGACTATTTTAATTCAAATTTCAACTCAGCTGTTGGACGAACCAATCCACGTTCGTGAAGCGTTTCTGCAATCTGTACAGAGTTCCAAGCAGCACCTTTAAGAAGATTATCTGAAACAATCCACATGTGAATTCCTTTTTCAGCATCCAAATCCTTACGGATACGACCTACATAGGTATCTCGTGAGCCAACAGCATTGATTGCTTGAGGATAGATTTGATTTGCTACGTCATCCTCCAGAACTGCACCAGGGAAGGCTGCAATAGCTGCTTTCACTTCTTCGATTGGCGCTACTTCTTTTGTTTCGATGTAAACAGACTCAGAGTGAGCTGACAAGACTGGAATACGAACACATGTAGCAGAAACTGCGATAGACTCGTCTTCCATGATTTTCTTGGTTTCCTTGGTCATCTTCATCTCTTCGTAAGTGTAATCATTGTCCGTGAAGACATCAATTTGTGGAAGAGCGTTAAAGGCGATAGGATAGTGTTTCTTGTCACCACCTGAAGGCAAGATTTCGGCATGCAAATCACGTGGGTTTACACCGTCATTCAAAACTTCACGAAGTTCACGTTGTGTTTCAAGAATCGCTCCCATACCTGCACCTGAAACAGCTTGATAAGTTGAAACGATGATACGGTCCAAGCCCCATTTTTGACGAACAGGCTCAAGCGCCACCATCATTTGGATTGTTGAACAGTTAGGGCAGGCAATGATTCCGTTGTGGGCATCAAGTGCGTGAGCATTGACCTCTGGAACAACCAATGGTACGTCTGGATTTTGACGGAAATAAGATGTATTATCCACCACTACCGCTCCAGCTTGAACTGCGTATGGTGCATACTTAGCTGATGTCGAACCACCTGCTGAGAAGAGTGCAATATCAACACCCTCAAAAGCTGTCTCAGTCGTTTCTTCAATCGTAATATCTTGGTCTTTAAATTTCAAAGTCTTGCCTGCTGAACGTGCAGAAGCAAGGTAACGGATTTTATCGATTGGAAGTGTTGATTCTTCCAACATTTTTATCATCTGAGCTCCGACAGCACCTGTCGCGCCGACTACAGCAACTGTATATCCCATAAATAACCTCTTTCGGAATTTTCTAAAAATTTCTATAATAGATGTATTATACTACTTTTTCCAGAAATTGAAAAGCATTTTTGGGTTATATTTTCTGAAAATTAAAAATCCCTAGTCATTGACCAGGGACTAAGAGGCATCTTCATGTGATGAGCAGGTTCACACAACTCATCAAGGTCCGCTCCTGCGTTATGACCTCCTTATGCTCAATAGCAGTCCGAAGACTACCTATCGACTCATCGCATCTACTATTCTACTAGATAGAGTCACTTTTGTCAACAGCCAAAACTCTTTGCTTCATTTATATAGGTAGATAAGAAAAACCTTGGTCTCCCAAGGTCATTTTGTTTCTATCATGCTAATTGCCGGGATTGAACCGGCGACCTCATCCTTACCATGGATGCGCTCTGCCAACTGAGCTAAATCAGCTTACCTAAAAAGTATACTATAGTTCTATGTTCTTGTCAAGCGCTCTCTTTTAATTTATGGAATGAAAAAAGCTAGACTTATCAAGAATCTAGCTTATAAACTTCTTATTTTGTTAGATCGATTCGCTGTCCCAGTTTACCAATCAAAATCGCTCCCACTATAAGCGATGCAAACTCTCCAATCCCTGTAGAAAACCAAGTAAAGAAGAATGGAGCTTCAGCAACGATATGAAGTTCTGCTGCAATGGTAATCATTGAAATTGAGAATAGGATTGAAAATAAGAAATGATCTTTTCGAATCAAACCATTGAATAAATAGTCTTTCTTATACTTGCTAAAGAGCCAAACACCTAGACTAAGGAAAACTAGAGTAGATCCCCCGCCGACAAAGACATCAATTATGCCAAAACTAAAGAAATTAGCAATCATACAACCAATCGTCACACCGATGATGTATTTAGGATTGTAAAAAGCCAAAAAATTCATCATCTCAGAAATACGGAACTGGTAAGCACCATAGCTAATGGCATTCAGTGGTGGGGTAATGGTCAAAACCACATAGATAGCAGCAACAATAGCAATATCTGCCATGTCACGAACAGTTAATTTTTTCATGTTTTCTCCTTTAGCGGTTTCCCGCGTAAAATATGCTTGGTGAAAGAAGCTAAGCACCAAGGGTTGATTGAATCAACCTTATCAGTATAGCACAATATATGACTTTATGCTATACTAAAATCATGAAAAATCAAATAAAAGCTTTCTTTGATAATGAAATCCTCTCCTACCTATTTTTTGGTGGTGCTACTACTCTGGTCTCTATTGTATCACGTTTGGTTATTTACCATATCAGTCACCAGGAAATCCTCGCAACTGCCCTCGCTAATATTATCGGGATTCTCTTTGCCTTTCTCACCAATGATACAATTGTCTTTAAACAAGAGAGAAGGAATTGGCCAACCCGCCTGGCTAAGTTTTTCTTAGCTCGTCTCTCAACACTTGGTCTGGACCTTCTTTTAACTTATATCTTTGTTACAACCGTTCCTGATGTTATTGGCCAGTTTGTTAAATATAATATAGATAAAGTTAATACTATCGAGACCATACTAGCACAAATTTTGATTATCATTTTAAACTATATTTTCAGTAAAATCTATATTTTTAAAAGGAGCAACTGACCACTTTGAGCATTCAAGTTGCTTTTTGTCACAATTTAGGATATAATAAATTAGAAAATTAGGAAAGGAATTTATGAAAATGTTAAAGGATCTTAAAGAATTCTTGCTTCGTGGTAATGTCGTTGACCTCGCTGTCGGTGTGATCATTGCCTCTGCTTTTGGTGCTATCGTTACTTCATTTGTTAATGATATCATCACTCCACTTCTATTGAACCCAGCTTTGGAAGCTGCGCAAGTACAAAACATCGCTGAGCTTGCATGGAATGGTGTCACATATGGTAAATTCTTGAGTGCTATTATCAACTTTCTCGTTGTAGGTACTGTGCTTTTCTTCGTTATTAAAGCTATTGAAAAAGCGCAAAACCTTCGTAAGAAAGAGGAAGTGGTTGAGGAAGCACCTGCTGCTCCAACTGAACTTGAAGTTCTTCAAGAAATCAAAGCTCTTCTTGAGAAAAAATAAAACAGATAAAGGATCTAGCTTAAAGCTAAATCCTTTTTTCTTTACTCTTTTGGTAACTTCCCAGCCTTTTCGAGCATTTTCTTAATTAAGTAAGGCATCTTCACATTTTCACGGCCTTTTTTCTCAATGAGTTTTTTGACAAATTCTGGCATCTGAAGGTCGTCTGTCTCTTTCATGATGTCTTTGGTAGTTGCCGAAGGCGCTAACTCATCGAAGGTTTCTTCTTCTGGGAGAAAAGCTTTAAATTCCTTGTTTTCGTTGGCTCGTACAGTAGCAACTAAAGCGTCAATTAAACGGCTATCCGTATTGGGCATAGGTGGACGATGGTAGGTGACACCTATTTCTTGACACAAATCATAACATTCCACATCATTATCAAACAAGACTTCGATGTGCTCACTGATAAAGCTAATCGGGACAAAAATATAATGCTCTGGATGTTGCTTTTGTTCTCGTAAATATTCTAAGACATCTGGCTTGATCCAAGGGATTCCAATATCGCTTTCGCTCTGCCAAGTATTGGTATACTGGTCGGCTGTTAGGCCGAGTTGTTCAGCAATTAGCTTGCTATTATCGAAAATCTGATCGATATATGGATCTCCATAGTCTAAGGCAAAAATGGGAACACTGTGAGCTGAAAAGATTACCTTGAAAGATTCTTCTCCCACATGGTTTCGTAAAATTTTGCTAATCTCATCTGTCCAGAAGTCCAGCAAAGGCTGTTGTTGATACCAGTCCTTAATTACTAAAAATCGGATCTGCTGGCTTTCCAGAAACTTTTCATACCCCATTACTGAGTAAAAAGAATAATGAGGTTCCAAAATCAAGCAGATACATTCTTCAACACCATTAGCTTCCATCTGCTTGATCACGTCTGGAATAAAGGGGCGAGAAAACTTATTGGCAAAGTAGATACCGTACTCCTCCCCTATACGTTCTCTTACTAAAGCAACTTCTTCCCTTGTAATCCGCTGCAAAGGTGTCCCACCGATAAGGACGTAGTTGTCATAGAGGGTCTGGATTTCGTGATCTTGGGGTCTAACTCCACGACGAATGTTTGTAAAGAATTCTGCTACTCCTTCAAAACTAATCTCCTCTGGAGATCCAAAGGTCATCATTAATATTGCTTTTTTCATGTTATTATCCTTATGATATTATTTTCACTATCCATTCTATCACGAAAGACAAAAATAGTAAACGCTTCCGACGTCTACTATTTCTTTTGTTCTTTAGTCTTTTTATCTCGTCTCATGATTAGGATGATGAGGATAAGAAGTAAGAGGACGATAATAAGGAGTAGAAAGGCTAGGATATAAATCCAATGGCTGGGAATTCCGTGATCGAAATACCGTGTTCCTACAGCTTCTCCACTTTTATCCTGAGCTGCTTTTACTGGTGCATCCGTTATTTTTGCTAAGAGGATATGTCTTCCGTTGGTAATATTAAGGAAACAGGTACTTAACAGAACAATCTTGTCCGTTGAAGTCAGCGAAACATCTCGCTTGTACTTGGCTTTACTTAGCAGATATTGATAGTAAGCCTGGTGTTCCTCATCGTTGGAACTCAAAGTTCGGTAAATTTCCGTGTCATAGGCATCCACTTCTAAAATCCCAAATATCTCAAGACCACGTTCACGACCATTGTAGTAGATAGAACCATAGCGATGCTTTTCAAAAAAATCTTGATCCGCAAATTTTTGAATCTCCCCAAACATAGCTCCAGAAGCCATGGAGTGACCATAAATGATGGTGTTAAAGTCCGTAAAATTTGGGTTAAAACGATAGTCTAGGAATATAGAACCTGACACAGTATAATCGCCAAAAGCATTGCGGTCAAGGTATTTGACATTGTCCTGACTCTGCAAGAGGGGATAGTCTACCTTGGTCCCATCGAGGCTAATCCAACCACAAACATCCTTGTTGAGATGCTGCAAGGTTTCAAAGCCCGTACTGCTAGCATCCTTTTCAATGGGATTATAATGATCGTAGTCGCTCGCAAGGACTCTATCAGCTGTAAAAAGACAGAAAAAAGCTAGAAAGAGGGATAGAATGACCTTTATGGTCTTGTGACTCGTACTTGTTTCCATATTTCCTTCTTTCTCCTTTCTAGCCTTGAAAATAAAAGAGCAAGAGAGGCAGTCCCTTTCTCTTTTATTGGTAGTTTAGTCAGTAATGGTATCTGCTCCTTCTTCCTTTGCTTCTCTTCTACGACGCAAGATCAAGTAGAGAATGATGAGCAAGAAGATCAATAGCAAGAGCAAGATAAATAAGATGATGTACCATATCCACAAAGGAATCGATGAGAGAAATCGTCCGAGCGACGAATCATCAAAGACGCTGTAAGGGAATGGTTTTGATTTTTTCGTATGGAAGGTGTTCTTTGGAACTGTATCCGTAATCTTGGCAACTACAATATGTCTTCCATTTGTTACGTCTAGGAAACAGGTACTGAGAAGGATGATATGGTCATTTGGCCCCAGTGTAATGTCTCGTTTGTGAATGGCAACCGAGAGTAAGTGATCGATATATTCTTGGCGCCGATCATCTCCATTAATACCTGGATCGTAGATGTTAAAGTCATAGGCGTCTACCTCGAGCATTTCAAAGATCTCAAGACCTTTTTCAACGCCATTATAGTAAATACTGCCGTAGCGATGCTGGTCAAAAAATTCCTTATCAGAAAACTTTGCTACATCTCCAAACATAACCCCATTTTCTACATGGTGTCCGTAGATGATGGTATTAAAGTCTTCGAACTTGGATTCATTTCGAGCCTCAAGGAAAATAGCTCCTGTAGCTGCAAATTCTCCCTTGGAATCTTTGTTCAGGTATTTCTCATTATCTTTGGCTTGAACTAAGGGATAGTCGATATTGGTGCCATAGACATTGATCCAACCGAGAACCTCTGGATTGACTTGCTGTAGCTTGTGAAAGCCAGAAAAACTAGCAAGCTCATCCTTCTCACTGGTACTAACAGGTCTATAAGCCTCATACTCACTTGATGAAGCCTGAGAATAAACCTGATTGGCATCCCAAAGGGCGTAGAAACCAAAGAGAAATACTAAGGCTGCCAAGAGGAGCAAGATATGATTCATCAATGCATCTACAGCAAGGACCAGACGCCTAGACAAACTCCTTTTTGGTTTCTCACGCTTGATTTTCATCGGTCAAACCACTTGCTTAAGCTTGTCTGCGTTTTTTAGACAAAACAACAAATCCAGCCAAACCAAGACCAATCATCAAGATGAAAGGAAGGTTATCAATCAAGAGACCAGTAGGGGTAACGTCTGGTAAGCTATTTGTGATAGTGTTATCGTTTGGTTTTTCACCAATAAGGATGTTTTCTTGTGTAAAATCTTGTGATTTTGTTCCATTCTGTGTTCTAATTAAACCATTTGATTTGAGTTCTGATGATGCAGTATATCCCTGAGAACTAACTTCAACTAATTTATATTTTGTACCAGCTGGAATTTTTTTAAATACAAGAGTTTGATTATGTCTTAAAGTAATTGTAGTTTCTCTATCATATTCAAAAGTTTTGGAAACTCCATCAATACTACCATTAATTGAACTTGCTTCTTCAGTCGACGCTTTTTTAAAAGTAAGTTTGAAAGTGAAATTTTTAGTCTTATCAGCACTTGATCCTGACACAACTTTTTTAATAACTAATGAATTTGCTGTTGGATCTATGTTAGCTTGATCTGGATTATTTGGTTTTGGATCATTGGGGTCCGTAATTTTTCCAGCATCTTTTCGATAGATGTTACTAAATAAATCATATTTATATGTTTCAGAGCCTGTAGAAGGTTTTACTTTTGCGCCATTAGTATTACTGGTTTCTTTAAAATACACAGATGAAATGTAAGTCCCATTCTCACGACTCTTATTCTTTACAATAACGTGCATGTCGTATGTACGCGTATCATAAGTCATATAATCAATAGGGGTACCATTTTTGGAAATCGCATGCCAACCATCATTCTTTTCTGCAACTCTATAAACATATTCACCAGCATGATTATATCTAACAGAATAAAAAATATTAGTTGTGTCTTTTTTTATACTATCTTCATTCGGTTTCAAGACATCTGACGAACGAAAAGTTACACTCTGATCTGGAATATTCGTTCCAGTTTCATATGGTGCCCCATTAGATGATGTTCCAGTTTGAGGTGTGAATGTAAATGTAAAAGTTGCATTAGGTGTAGTAATTCCTTCGGCAATTTTTAAAGTTTTATTTATAGCAACTTTAGCATCACTTTCTCCTGTTGCTCTAGCTGTTGCGAGATTATCATCATTTGTATCCGCAAATGTTGGCACTCCTCTAAAGACCGACAAGGCGGTTACAGCTGCAATACTTGCAGTAACTAATTTTTTCAAAAATGTTTTTTTCATGATTATTCCTTTTATTTTTAAATTTCTTTTTTCATAAATTATCATCAAAAGCCCCGTCGCCTTAGGACTGTTACCACCTTGCCATGGGTATCCTGTATAGGAATGGTTCCAAAAGCACGACTATCTACAGCCGTTGTTCGATTGTCTCCGAGGACAAAGAGTTGTCCTGCTGGAACTTTCATTGGGAAGGTAGCCCCTTCCTTATAGAGCAGCGTTTCTTTGTAGATATCCTGCTCTTGTTGAGGAGAACCATTGATGATGAGACCATTTTCGTTTATATCGATCGTACTTCCTTCGGTTGCTATGACACGCGCCACTCTTTCCTTGCCCTTATAACTATAGACGAGCAGATCACCAATCGAATAACGTTTATCCAACCTATAGTAGACAACCAAGTCGCCATCTTTTAAGGCTGGCTTCATGCCATCGTCATTGTATCTCAATAGTCCAAAGACAAAAAAGTAAAGGGTGGCCAGTACAAATCCAACCATCAGAAGCTTACTGACTAAGTAGAGGATATCTCCCCATACACTCGGCGGAGACTTATCCCAATTGACTTGTGTTACTGTTTTCTTATGTTTCTTTTTAAGTAGCATTATTTTCTCCTATGTACCACTAGATATCCGAGTAGGATTGTAAAGAAGATTCCTCCTAGAGGAAGGATTATTCCTAACATGAGTGTACTGCTGAGGAAGTCAACTCCGGTTTCAGGTACACTATTCTTATTATTCGTGACTGTCGCGGACTTATCCCCATCCAGCTTGCCTTCTTGATTTTCATAAGAAACCTGATATCCACGCGAAGAGTTTGATTCCTCTTCTACGGTATAGTGACTATCGAGTGGAAGTCCATCAATTTTTATGGTTTGGTCTTTGTTGAGATCAATAGACGCTCGACCATTCGTGAATTTCAGAGAGGTTCTTTTATTATTCACCGTTGCATTATAGGTTCCATTCAATGGGCTATTCTGAGCATCCCTGATGTTAATGGTAATCTTGAAGGATTTTAATAGATTGGCAAATACGCCTGTAACTTTTTTTGTGACTGATAAACTTGGAAGCTTGTGATTTGTGACAATACTGGTTTCGTCTTTATTCAGATCGCCCTCTTGATTCTCATATGTAACGTGGTAACCATTCGTTGATGCCGCTTCTTCTTCAACTTTGTAGTGGGTTCCTCGAGGAAGATAGCTTAGAATACCTTTCCAACGTTTTCGTTTGTCAACACGAATCTTCGCTTCACCATTCACAACAGTTATCTCACCAAAAGTTCCATTCAATGGCGTAGAATCAGGAGAGGTTAGTTTTACCTTAATCCAAAACTCCTTGTTCAAGTTACTTTCAGCTTCCAACACTTTCTTAATCGTCAGACTTGGCAATTGTTTATAGATTACCTTGAAGGATGGTTTAGTTTCTGTACCAACATTTTTTATTTCTTTGGTAAAGGCTGGGACGTCCGGTGCAATTAAATCGTATTGATATCCTTTGGCAACTTTTTCAAAGTTCCTCGTTTCATTAGATTTATTTTTTTCAACAGTCACATTGGTCTTTCGATAGTCTTGATTGTCAGGACCTCCATTCTTGTTCTTTTGAACCAGTTTCAGTTCAACATTACTCGGTTGATCAGCTGTAATAACAGTTCTCGCACCCGTCACACCTTGCCATTCAACTTCCACTGGTACCGTTAATGGATCTGAAGGCTTAAAGGTTGGGTTGTCAGAGTATTCTTTGGTCTTGGTTTGAGAGGTGCCTATTCCATAGGAATAGGTGACACTGGCACCTTTATTGGAGTAGAGTTTATTGACATCAGAACCCTCAGCATCACCAGCCTCTAGTTTTTTATCACCAGCAATAGCATCTAAAGCATCTTGACTTGATGTAACAGTAAATTTGAGGGCGTACTTCACACCATCATCAAGAAAGTAGTTAGGATTAAATTTTGCTGTTACTTCGACCAGACCATTTTCATTCTTCCTTGTTTCCAGCGTAACCTTATCTGATCCCAAGGTTTCCTCTTTATCGTTTTCTATTTTTACAACTCGAATATTTGAACTGTTATCGGGAAGAAGTTGAACATATTTGGACAAAACATCCTTGATCGTCACATGGTGAACACCTAGGGGAAGGATTTTCTTGGTGATTTCCTTAAATTGTTCCCTCAATTCCCTTTCATTGTTAGCGGATAATATTTCGTTTGGAATGGAAGAATTATAACTACCAATGTACTCTTTTAGTTTAGAAATACTATCCGTACTATTAGAGTAGCGGAATTTGATAGAATAAAATCCATCAATCTTGGGAGCAAGATAACCAGAAACTGTTTCAGTAAACGTGTTTAGATTGGTTTGATACCACGATGGAGCTATTTCTGTTACACCATCATTATTACTCCAATTGTAGATCGTATAACCTCTAGTATCGTAGTACATGTTCGCAAAACCATCTGACAAAAGAATAACAACCTTTTTTGCACTTGATCTGGCTGACTGAAGTAATTCTGTTGCTGACTGAAGTCCTGCTCCAATATTTGTACCTGTACCTATTCCTCCTTCGTAACCAATCGAATCACCACTATTATCAACAGACATTCTAGAAACCATTCTTTTGGCTCCTTGAACATCATTGCTCCAGTTTAATACTGTCTTAGCATCATCATGAGAGGAAATACCAGAAAAGTACCCCGCCCAAGCTGGCCATTGATAATAACTATTGTAACGTTGGTTATCTATTTTCCCAGCAAATCCAACAATTGATAAACGGTTGTTAGAGTTTGAAAGGATTGTATCTATCAAACCACGACGACCGTTTTCGCCTTGGAGTGTATTTTTCAGAGCTTGAAGCCGACTAATCAAAGCCCCATTAGAGGAGTTGACATCCTGATAAGTCATACTTCCAGATAAGTCTGCTACAAGTACGACATCTAAAGGATCTGACTGTATCTCAGCACCAAGTGCAGACGTGATATCCAATGACAACTCATACTTGTCATCCTGTCCTGATATCGGAGTAATTGTCTTGTGAAGAGTTGTCTGAGGTTCTGTAGTAGAATCTGCATTTAACAGACTTATCGGAGCACACAAAAAGAGAATAGCTAACAATATAACTAAACGGCGCGCAATAATTTGAACTTTCTTAAAATCGAAGCGAATGTTCATTTTATTCTCCTTAACTAGAATGTACTAACATTGTTATTATGTCAACCTAGTATGTTTACAAAATAATTGTACAATAAAGTTCACGCAGTGTCAATTAATATGATTAATTTTATATTATGTTAATTAATAAAAGAGTATGATTCTTCTTTGTCTTTCAAACTATTCTATGGTAAAATGAAAAAAGAAATAAAAAATCTCATAAAATATCAATGCATATATTTTATTCTAAAATACCCAGGATTTCATTTGAAAGTCTATTGAATTTGAATTATTATATTTTTTCAAAATTCATGAAATTTTCAGAATGAGGCTTTTTCCGAAGTTTGCATTCTATTTTATGATTGTTAAAGGAGTTTTTATGACTTATCCGAACCTTTTAGATCGTTTCTTGACCTACGTTAAGGTCAATACGCGTTCTGATGAACACTCTACTACTACTCCAAGTACGCAAAGCCAGGTAGATTTCGCGACTAATGTTCTTATTCCCGAAATGAAACGTGTTGGTCTAGAAAACGTCTACTACCTACCAAATGGTTTTGCTATTGGAACCTTACCAGCTAATGATCCAAGCTTGACACGCAAGATTGGCTTCATCTCCCACATGGATACAGCTGATTTTAATGCTGAGGGAGTTAATCCGCAAGTCATCGAAAATTACGATGGTGGAGCTATCAACTTAGGCGATTCTGGCTTTAAACTCGATCCTGCTGATTTCAAGAGCCTTGAGAAATATCCAGGCCAAACCCTTATCACAACTGATGGCAGGACCTTGTTGGGTGCTGATGACAAGTCAGGGATTGCTGAAATTATGACTGCTATCGAATATCTGACTGCTCATCCCGAAATCAAGCATTGTGAGATTCGCGTTGGTTTTGGGCCAGATGAAGAAATCGGTGTTGGTGCTAACAAGTTTGATGCAGAAGACTTTGACGTTGACTTTGCCTATACTGTTGATGGTGGTCCGCTAGGAGAACTTCAGTACGAGACTTTCTCAGCCGCTGCTGCTGAGCTTCATTTCCAAGGGCGCAATGTTCACCCTGGTACTGCAAAGGGTCAAATGGTCAATGCCCTTCAGCTAGCGATTGATTTTCACAATCAACTTCCAGAGAATGACCGACCTGAACTGACAGATGGTTATCAAGGTTTCTATCATCTTATGGATGTGACAGGTAGTGTCGAGGAGGCGCGTGCAAGCTACATCATTCGTGACTTTGAAAAGGATTCCTTTGAAGCTCGTAAAGCAGCTATGCAGTCTATTGCTGATAAGATGAATCAAGAGCTTGGGTATGATCGCGTTAGCTTGACTCTGACAGACCAGTACTACAATATGAAGGAAGTCATTGAGAAAGACATGATGCCTGTTACCATTGCTAAGGCTGTTATGGAAGATTTAGGTATCACGCCAATTATCGAACCAATCCGTGGTGGAACAGATGGGTCTAAGATTTCCTTTATGGGAATTCCAACTCCAAATATCTTTGCTGGTGGTGAAAACATGCATGGACGTTTTGAATACGTCAGCCTTCAGACTATGGAGCGTGCGGTGGATACCATCATTGGCATTGTATCTTATAAAGACTAAAAAAGACGAGGTAGCTCAGCTACTTCGCCTTTCTTTTTATTCATTTGGTTGAGCACTTGGCTCAGACTCACTTTGCGCTTGCTTTTCTGTTGGTTGAGAAGCAGCTGTTTCACTGTCTTTCTCCGACTTAGATTGGCTATCAGTTTCACTTGCTTTTGAACGGAGTTCCTGGTTCAAGCTAATGATCTCTTTAGCTAGAGTGAGGAGAGCTTCTTTATCACTGCTTTTGGCTGCAAGTTGATCAAATAGGCCATCAACACGTTCAAAGTCAGCATCGGATCCTTTGTTATCCTCTAAGTACTTGTGAAGAGAGAGCAAGACATTATAGAGTTTTTGGTAGATGATCACGGTTTGCGGATCTTGTTCTGCTTCTTTTTTCTCTCGTTGGATAGTCGCTGCAATACGATTTAAAAGATCCTCAAGTTGTGTTTTAGCTTCGTCAAGGTCTGCATTTTCCTTTTCAGTAGCGGCTTTGATATTAGCTGCTTCTTCAGCTAAGGATTGTTTGACACCATCTTCTTTGACACGTGCTAGGAGTTGGGCAGCTTTTGTTAGAAGAGCATCCACTTCTTCCTTCTTAACATGGCTAACCCGCTCTTCTGGCATAAAATCACCGTAGAGTTCTTTTAGGAATTCATAGATGGCTGTCTTAGCGGTTTGACTATCTACTTTTTCCGTATCTAGAATAGTCTTACCAGCTTTTGTAGAAACGGGTTCTTCTTTGAGAGCTTCTTCTACTTCTAGCTTAGTTTGGTAAATAGTTGGGAATAACTTGTTCAAGTCGATTGCTTTGAGGAAAGATTGTGACTGGTAAAGTTCCCATGTCAACTTGGCAACACGGTTCCGAAGTTCTTCTCTCAAACGACCATCAGACACATGTTCGTAGAAGTACTTGATGTACTCTACTGTTGTGACTCCTGTCCGATCTCGGAAATCTTGCAAGGCCTGCAGTTTCGCTTCAATGGCAGCCAACTCTGTCTCATCCTGTGCTAGTTTTGCTTCCTGCAAATGTACCAAAAGATCTTTCTTAGGCAAGCCATAAGTATCTGTATCCAGTGTATTGATCTTATCTACTAGGGCTTGGTACTTCTTATCTAAAGGTGAAGTTTCAACCGGTGCTACACTTTGATCCACATGGATATACTGTTTATCAAAGAGATCCAAGGCTGCTAGATATCCAGCAGTTGAGTTTGTTGCCAGTTTTTTCATATTTTCGGTGAACTGCCCCAAAGCAAGTTCAACCCGTCTCTGCATGATTGGCTGGTCTTTGTAGAGATTTCTGCTATCTGCTAAAAGTTGATCCACCTTAGATAGAACAGTTTGTTCATCAAAAGCCCCAGGTTGATAGGTCGATTGTAGGGCCGGAATCTTATTTTTCAAAGCCACTTCATAGCCCTTGGTTTGAACCTTGATGTAGTGATTGTGGTCTCCGTGAGGAATCACAAAACTACCATTTTCTACTTGCAAACTATAAGGAGACACCCCATCACGTAGTGCAGTCGTATACAGTTCATTTAGGAAATCCAGTTCTGGGTTCCCAGTTTGGAGAGGAATACGAACATGTTCTTTTCGAACAGCATAGGGATGGATATGGGTTGGATCATAGGCTTGATCCGGATTTCCAAAGACAAAGAAGCCGTTTGAAATACGAATCGCTTCGAGGGGAACCCCGTAGGTCTGTGAGATATACTTGATTTTTTCTTCATCGCTAGCATCTCTTGAGAAACTTTCCACAGTCTTTGCAAGTGGTTGAACGTGCTGAGGCTGATGATTTTCTTTCAAGTGATCTTGGGCAGCTTTGATTTGGGCTGCAGTCAAGTCCTTCTTAAAGAAATAATGAGCGTGATCTCCATGAGAAACTACAAACCCTTGCTCATCTTCACTAATAACACGGTCAGCTGCAAAACCATGATCATGTTCTTCACCATGATGGTGGTCATGGTCATGATCTTCATGGTTGGTACCCTGACTTCCATGGTCACCGTCTTGGTCATGAGGATGATCTGGTTGAGCTGGATGTTCTGCTGGTTTGCTTGGATTTTCCAAAGGTGTTGGCTTCCCACTGTCGCTAGATAAAGGAATCATACGTGCAATCTTTTCTTCCAAGGCAGAAAGCTTTGTATATGGGATGAAATGATAGTGATTTCCGTGTGGAATGGCTACGCCACTTGGTGTTCTGCTTGAAATCTTAGCAGGGTCAAAAATCAAGCCATCTGATTCAGCATAACGTTGATTACTTGGAAGAGCATAGAGTTGCTGCAACAGACTCTGTAAGCTCTCTTCTGGATTGCTTGGTCTTTCAACTTCTTGACTCGGATTGCTAGTTTGACTAGTTGTGTTTGGACTCGGACGATAGTCAGTCACACTTGCTTGTTTTCTAGTTCCAGAAAGGTAGGCTTGGGCAGCAGCCAATTCACTAGCAGACAAGGAGCTCTTTGGAATATAGTGGTAATGTCCACCATGAGGGACAATATAAGCATCTCCAGTATCCTCTATAATATCAGACGGATTAAAGATGTAGCCATCGTCGGTAGTATAACGACCTTGAGATTGAGCAAGCGCCACTGCACTGTTAGAAGTTGGTGCATCGTGAGTATGACCTTGTTTTTGGCGCTCAATTTCGTCCTTCGTACGAATATTATCAGCATGAGCCGCATCTTTAAGGTAGACATAATACTTACCATCAACCTTGATAATGTACCCACCTTTGATTTCGTTGACAATATCAGCGTCTTTCAGTTGATAATTGACATCTTTCATCAACAGCTCTTCGCTGAAAATCGCGTCAAAAGGAACTTTACCATTGTAATAATGGAAATGATCACCGTGTGAAGTCACATAACCTTGATCGGTAATTTTCACAACAATTTGTTCAGCCTGAATATCTTCTTTTTTGCTAACTTGGTCTGGTGTCTGGGTTTCTGTTTTTTGAGTGTCTTGCTTCCCATCAACATAAGACACACGGTTATTATCTTTGTTTCCTTCTACCTGGTGTTGGTTCAATGCATAGATGCAAAGGCTTAGGGAAAGGACAAGAGCCGATCCTGCTGCAAGGTATTTCTTCTTCATTTTCATCATCTCCTCATTTTAATTCTTCTGCAAGAACATTCATGTTTTCTTCTAAATTTTCTAAGTAAGTTTTGTCATTTTCAGGATCTGCTTCTAAAGGATTGAGGGTCTTTAGGCTAACTCCTGTTGATTTGACCAAGGTCTCAGCGACTTTAGAAGAAGCATTGCTCTCAGTAAAGATGGTTTTAACCTTATAGGTTTTAACAAATTCCTGAATTTCTGTTAGTTGTCTCGGACTTGGCTCTTGTTCAGGGGAAATCCCTGCTATACCGAGTTGTTTCAAACCAAAGCGTTTAGCGAGATAAGAAAAGGCTGTGTGTTGTGTAACAAAGGTCTTTTGACTCGCTTTTTCAAAAATAGGCTGGTACTTCTTAGTCAATTCTTGGGCTTTAGCGATAAAGTTTTTAGCATTCTTTTGATACGTTTCCTTATTAGCACTATCAATCTCCGAAAGTTTGTCAGCGATAATCTGAGCTTCTTCACCTGCTTTTTCTGGATCTAACCAAGTGTGAGGGTCGTAGAGTGTTTTTTCATCAATACCATCACCAGCTTCTACATCTTCCAAACCTGGTACACGGTCCAACGTCATCCCTTCAGAAGCTTCGAGAACCTTAACTTTTGAGTTTTTCAAGTTAGGATCTAGACTTCCAGCCCAAGATTCGAGCGTATGAGAATGGTAGACAAAGACATCCGCGTCATAGATAGCAGCAATGTCATTTGCTGACGGTTCAAAGGAGTGAATCCCACTACTTGACTGAATCATCCGAACATCATTCAAGTCACCTGATACCTCTTTGACCATTGCATAGATCGGGTAAAAACTTGTTACAATCTTCATTCCTTTTGCTTCTTGTTTTTCTTTTTGACTACATGCTCCTAAGACAAGAACCAAGAGACCTACCACTAATAATAGAAATGTTCTTTTTTTCATCATTACTCCTTAACTAGTATTTAACCATTTAATTAACTAGTAAATAGTTTATCTTTATTTACACTATATGTCAAGATATTTTACATATTTTCATGAAAAAAATGAGAACTAGAACTCACATTCTGCTCTCATTTTCGATTAATCTTTTCTAGTTCTCCTATCCTGTTTTTAGGAGTTAGAAAATGCTACTACCTTTACTTGCTCTCCTTTAATAAAGCCAACAACTTTTCAGCTTCAGCCATAATGGTATTGTTATCCTGAGCACCAAATAGCAGGTTATTTTTTAAGCCAGTGAGAGTTTCTTTGGCATTGGACTTGATAATGGGGTCTTGGATCTTTACAAGTAGCTCTTCAGCCTCTCTCAACTTCGCTTCAACCTTTTCAGTCTCGACCTGAGGTTCTTCTGGTTCCTCTGGTGATTCTTCTTCCGGCTCCTCAGTTGGTTTTGGAGATTCTGGTTTCTCACTTTGAGGCTTCTCTTCGCGTGGCTTTTCTTCCTCAGGTTTGTCTGTCCGAGGTTTCTCCTCTGATGGTTTTTCCGTTTGATTGGTATCAGCTTGACCATTTTGGTTTCTTTGAACATGGTCGCTTGCATTTCCCCAACCACTATCTGAATGCGGACGTTCGTTTGGATGTTCGACATAGTACTTGACAGTCGCAAAGAGATCCTCAAGAGTATACCCCTTAGGTGCCTCATAAAGTCCTTCGTCAAACCACTCAAATTTGATGTTATGGTAATGGTCATAATGAGGAATAATCAAGCTTCCGTTTTTGACTTCCACAGTATGTTGGAGATTGTAAGGCATACGATCAAGCGGCACCTTCTTAGCTGCTTTCACGCGGTTGTAGATAGCTTCTGCTCCTTTAGCCTCAGTATTTCCTGAACCTTGATGGTCTGTTGAAGGAGGAGTCAAACCTTTCTTTTTAGCATAAGCCTGGGCTGCCGCTCTTTCGGCTTCAGACAAGCTATCTTTTTTAATCCAATGGCTATGGGTCATATGTGGAGTTACATAGGCATCCCCCTCATCACTGGTGATATCACGGGGATCAAAGATATAGCCATCTTCTGTTGTATACTTGCCTGCCAACTTGGCTACCTGAATCTCATCATCAGTGTAGGCAATTTGCGCATTTGGTTTTCCTAAACGTTCTGGATGACGAATCGGTGCTAGGAAGGCCAAGATATCATCCACCAACTTGACTTTATCACTGCTTTCATCATTTAAACGTTCCAACAGTTTATCCAAAGTGTCAAATTCAGCTTGACGCCCTTTATTAGCAAGTAAGTCTTGATGAATTCTTGCTAGCAAGTCATAAGCCTTATTGTAAAATCCTTGATCACTAGATGGGAGGTTGGTTTTCTTAGCTCCTAGCTTATGAGCTAAACTTTCTTGCTTAGCTAGTTTACTATCAATGGCTGCAGTAGTTTCAGCTGATAATTCCTTGGCAGGAATATAACGAGATGTTCCATTCTCCTCAAATACATAACCATCAGCTACTTTTCGAATTGCCTGTTTGACCAATTTTTCGTCAATTGGATTGCTTGGAGATGGTTGAGGATTTGGTGCAGGTTGCGGGCTTGGACTAGGTTCCGGAGTCGGTTGTGGACTTGGTTGTTCTGGTCTTGAATCCGGCACCCTATGGTTCGAACTGTACTGTAGCGGAATAATACGAGCGATTCGTTCTTCCAATTCAGACATCTGTGAATAAGGGATGAAATGGTAATGGTTCCCATGAGGCACAGCAACTCCTCTAGCTGTTCGACTTGTAATCTGTGCTGGGTCGAAGACAAGGCCATCAGATTCTACGTGTCGTTGGCTGAGGGGCAAGGCATAAAGTTGTTTCAGAAGGCTATCAATATCCTCATCACTCTGACTTGCTTGGTTATCGTAGCTACTGTTGTTAGCTGTGTTCGTGTTCGTATAGCTGTTGCCTTGATTATTATAGGATGGAGTCCATCTATCTACATCGCTGCTAGCACTGTTGTTATTGGTACGGCGATAAGTAGGCGTATTTGATTGGCCACTTCTACCAGATAGAAAGGCTTCTGCAGCAACCAATTCGCTGGCAGACAAGTCACTCTTAGGAATATAGTGGAAGTGATTGCCATGAGGAACGATATAGGCATCACCTGTATCTTCTATGATATCAGAGGCATTAAAGATATAACCATCATCTGTGGTGTAGCGTCCCTGTGAACGCGCCAAGGCTACCGCACCATCGTTTGCTGAAGTTCCTCCTTCACGATGCTGACTATGCTCTTGTTTTTGCCGATTGATTTCTTCTTTTGTACGGACATTTTCCGCATGGGTTGCATCCTTAAGGTAAACATAGTATTTTCCATCTACCTTGATAACATAACCACCCTTGATTTCACTGATAATATCTACGTCCTTGAGCTGGTAGTTTGGATCCTTCATCAGCAACTCTTCACTGATGATAGCGTCATAAGGGACTTTGCCATTATAGTAATGATAGTGGTCGCCATGCGAAGTGACATAGCCCTGGTCTGTTATCTTGATGACGATTTGCTCCGCATTGATGCCTTCTTTCTTGCTAACCTCATCAGGAGTCAGATTCTCTGTTTTTTGCGCAGCCTGTTTTCCATCTATATAGGAAACACGATTATTTTCTTTGACTGTTCTGGCTTGATACAGTCCCAACTCGTAAGAACAAACACTTAAAATTAAAGCTGCCGCAGAACCAGCTAGGTATTTTTTATTAATTTTCATCGAAACTCTCTTTCTTTTTTAATATTTCTATTTGCAATTCATTTCTAAATTGCAGAAACTCCTCTCTATTAATTAACTGGTTAATAGTTTACTCCTAAATTTGCAACTTGTCAAGAATTTTATGAACCAGTTAAGCATTTTTTGGTCTGACCACAAATTTCTCAAGATTGGAGTTTATATAAGAAAGATTTTCTTGAAAGTTCTTAAAAAAATCCCTGCAACTGGGTTGCAAGGACTTTTCGATTAATCAAAATTAACGTATTCTTTTTGAAGTTCAAGAACTTCTTCCATTGTTGAGCATTCTGTAAGGGCACGGTTTGCGTACTCTTCCATCTTAGCTGTATCGAGTTTCTTCATCAAGCTACGTGTACGAAGTACAGATGTTGCTGACATAGAGAACTCATCCAAGCCCATTCCTACAAGAAGTGGAACAGCTTGTTGGTCACCAGCCATCTCACCACACATACCTGCCCATTTACCTTCAGCGTGAGCTGCTTTGATAACGTTGTTGATCAAACGAAGGATTGATGGGTTGTATGGTTGATAAAGGTATGAAACTTGTTCGTTCATACGGTCTGCTGCCATTGTGTATTGGATCAAGTCGTTTGTACCAATTGAGAAGAAGTCAACTTCTTTAGCAAATTGGTCTGCAAGCATTGCTGCTGCTGGGATTTCGATCATGATACCAACTTGGATATTATCCGCAACTGCAACACCTTCAGCAAGAAGGTTTGCTTTTTCTTCGTCAAAGACTGCTTTCGCTGCACGGAATTCTTTCAAGAGCGCAACCATTGGGAACATGATACGCAATTGACCGTGAACAGACGCACGAAGAAGGGCACGGATTTGTGTGCGGAACATAGCATCTCCAGTCTCAGAAATAGAGATACGAAGGGCACGGAATCCAAGGAATGGGTTCATTTCGTGAGGCATATCAAAGTAAGGAAGTTCCTTATCTCCACCGATATCCATTGTACGAACAACAACAGGTTTACCGTTCATTCCTTCAAGTACAGCCTTGTAAGCTTCGTATTGCTCGTCTTCTGTTGGGAAGTCTTGAGAATCCATGTACAAGAACTCTGTACGGTATAGACCAACAGCTTCAGCACCGTTATCATTGACACCTTCAACGTCTTTTGGAGTACCGATGTTGGCAGCCAATTCAAAGTGTTTGCCATCAGCAGTTACTGTTTTAGCATCTTTCAAGAGCGCCCATTCAGCTTTTTGTTTCGCATAAGCTTCACCAGCAGCCTTGAATTCAGCCGCTTGCTCATCTGTTGGGTTGATAATAACCTCACCTGTGATACCGTTAACGGCAAGAATGTCACCGTCTTTAACGATTTCAGTGATGTTGTTTGTACCCAATACTGCTGCAATTTCAAGTGTACGTGCCATGATAGCTGAGTGGCTTGTACGTCCACCAATGTTTGTCACAAAAGCTTTAACAAAGTTTTTGTCCAATTGAGCTGTATCTGAAGGAGTCAAGTCATGCGCAATCACGATTACTTCTTCATTGATAGAAGCTGGGTTTGGTAATTTTTTACCAAGTAGGTTTGCCAATACACGTTTTGTCACGTCGCGGATATCCGCAGCGCGTTCTTGCATGTATGGGTTGTCTTCCATGCCTTCAAAGATAGTGATAAACATGTCTGTTACTTCTTTCAGACCTGCTTCTGCATTCACTTTCTTCGCACGGATAGTTTCTTTAATTTGGCTGATCATTTCAGGATCAGCAAGCACCATTAAGTGAGCGTCAAAAACTTGAGCTGCTTCTTCACCGAGCGTACCTACTGCTTTCTCGCGAATAACAGAAAGCTCGTCTTGTGATGCTTGTAGAGCGGCATCAAGGCGAGCTTCTTCTGCGTTTGTATCTTCGACTGTAATAGTCTCAAATGACAAATCCGGTTGAACGAGTAGATATGCTTTTGCAACTGCAACACCGTCAGATGCTGCGATTCCTTTAAGCATTTCTGTCATTTTCCTTATGCCAATCCTTCTTTTTCCATAGTTTCAGTGATAGCAGCGATTGCGTCGTCAGCATCTGCACCTTCAGCTGAAATTGTAACGTCAGCACCTTGGCCAACACCAAGACTCATAACACCCATGATAGATTTAAGGTTTACTGATTTACCTTTGTATTCAAGAGTGATATCTGAAGCAAATTTGCTAGCTGTTTGAACCAACAATGTTGCTGGACGTGCGTGAATACCTGTTTCTGCCACTACGTGGAAATCTTTAGAAGCCATAGTTTGACTCTCCTTTAGTTATTTCTTTTTTGGATTATATGTGATAACCCTTACAAGACTGTATTATATCACCTTCTAGATTATTTTTCAAGTGTTTTATGGACTTTCTTCTATTTCCTTTCAGATAACTTGCTGAAAATCTTCTATTTATCTTACCAATATACAGTATATAGTTTTTTTGTTTTGATAAACTTTGATAGTTCAATGAAAACCCAATTTTACACTCTGACAAAACACTATATCTTGTGCTTTGTTTTTGAAACTGTAACTTTTTAGCACAAGATTTAGTTTAAAAAGTTTGACAAAGTTTTTTTTTCTGATATACTAAGAAAGTAATCAAATTTTATGAGGAGTTACGAAAATGGTAACCGTTTATTCTAAAAACAACTGTGTCCAATGTAAGATGACCAAGCGTTTCTTGGACAGCAACAATGTCGCTTATCGTGAGATCAATCTCGATGAGCAACCAGAGTACATCGATCAAGTTAAAGAGCTCGGTTTCAGCGCTGCTCCTGTTATCCAAACACCAACTGAAGTCTTTTCAGGCTTCCAACCAGGAAAACTGAAACAATTAGCATAATCTTAGTACATCATCCAGAAGAGATTGCTTCTAGGGCTAACTTAGAGGCCTTTCTTTTGTAATTAGATAAAGGAAATTTTATGGGATTAAAACATCTTGAGGACGTAACTTACTTCCGTCTCAATAACGAAATCAACCGTCCTGTCAATGGACAAATCATGCTTCATAAAGATAAGGAAGCCTTGGATGCCTTCTTTAAAGAAAATGTGGTTCCAAATACCATGGTTTTTGATTCAATTACTGATAAAATCAACTACCTCATTGAACACAACTACATCGAAACTGCATTTCTCAAGAAATACCGTCCAGAGTTTTTGGAAGAATTGCATCAATTTATCAAAGACCAAAACTTCCAATTCAAATCATTCATGGCTGCCTATAAGTTTTACAACCAGTATGCCTTGAAGACTAATGACGGTGAATATTACCTTGAAAGTATGGAAGACCGTGTCTTCTTTAATGCACTTTATTTTGCTGACGGGGATGAAGCGATTGCGACTGATATTGCCAATGAAATCATCCACCAACGCTACCAACCTGCTACTCCTTCCTTCTTGAATGCTGGTCGTGCGCGTCGTGGAGAGTTGGTATCTTGCTTCTTGATCCAAGTGACGGATGATATGAACTCTATCGGACGTTCCATCAACTCTGCCCTTCAGCTTTCTCGTATCGGTGGTGGTGTAGGTATTACTCTAAGCAACCTTCGTGAAGCTGGCGCACCTATCAAAGGTTATGAAGGAGCAGCTTCTGGTGTCGTTCCAGTTATGAAACTCTTCGAAGACAGTTTCTCCTACTCAAACCAACTTGGTCAACGTCAAGGTGCTGGTGTTGTCTACCTCAACGTCTTTCACCCAGATATCATCGCCTTCCTTTCCACTAAGAAAGAAAATGCTGATGAAAAAGTTCGTGTAAAGACCCTTTCACTCGGTGTTGTGGTGCCCGATAAATTCTACGAATTAGCTCGTAAAAATGAAGAAATGTATCTCTTTAGCCCTTACTCTGTAGAGCTTGAGTACGGTGTGCCGTTCAACTACATCGACATCACTGAGAAATACGATGAATTGGTCGCAAATCCAAATATCCGCAAGACAAAAATCAAGGCGCGTGATTTGGAAACTGAAATCTCTAAATTGCAACAAGAATCTGGTTACCCTTATGTCGTCAACATTGATACGGCTAACCGTGCAAATCCTGTCGATGGAAAGATTATCATGAGTAACTTGTGTTCTGAGATTCTTCAAGTTCAAGAACCAAGCTTGATCAACGATGCTCAAGAATTCCTTCAAATGGGAACAGACGTTTCATGTAACCTTGGATCAACCAACGTGGTCAACATGATGACTTCACCTGACTTTGGTCGTTCTATCCGTGCGATGGTTCGTGCTTTAACCTTCGTTACAGATAGTTCGCACATCGTAGCTGTTCCTACTATCGACCACGGAAACAGTTTGGCTCACACCTTTGGTCTTGGTGCCATGGGGCTTCATAGTTACCTTGCCCAACAACTGATCGAATATGGATCACCTGAGTCTGTTGAATTCACTAGCATCTACTTTATGCTTATGAACTACTGGACCTTGGTAGAATCTAATAACATAGCGCGTGAACGCGGTATCACCTTCCACAACTTTGAAAAATCAGATTATGCTAACGGAAGCTACTTTGACAAGTATGTGACTGGTGAATTTGTTCCAAAATCAGACCGTGTTAAAGAACTCTTCAAAGATGTCTTTATTCCAAGTGCTGCTGATTGGGCTGAACTTCGCGAAAAGGTTCAAGCAGATGGTCTTTATCACCAAAACCGCCTTGCTGTAGCTCCAAATGGCTCTATCAGTTACATCAACGATGTTTCTGCATCTATCCACCCGATTACACAACGTATCGAAGAACGTCAAGAAAAGAAAATAGGTAAGATTTACTACCCTGCCGCAGGATTGTCTACAGATACCATTCCTTACTACACTTCTGCTTATGACATGGATATGCGTAAGGTGATTGATGTTTACGCTGCCGCAACTGAACACGTGGATCAAGGACTTTCACTCACTCTCTTCATGCGTAGCGACATTCCAAAAGGTCTTTACGAATGGAAGAAAGAGAACAAACAAACGACACGTGACTTGTCAATCCTTCGTAACTATGCCTTTAACAAGGGTATCAAGTCTATCTACTACGTCCGTACCTTTACAGACGACGGTGGAGAAGTCGGTGCTAACCAATGTGAAAGCTGTGTGATTTAATTTTTATCTGGGGCAACCACATTTTCTCAGACTACTGATTAAGTTCCCCATCATACAAAACTTGATAAGTATCTTAAATACTATGAAAAACTAAAAAGTCGGGCTTCCGACTTTTTGTGCGATACTCTTCTCAGACTATGATAAAATAGAGAGGATTCGACAATCGCATTATTACATACAGAAAGAGATTTCAAATGGAAACTTACTACAAAGCCATTAACTGGAATGCCATCGAAGATGTCATCGACAAATCAACTTGGGAAAAGCTGACAGAGCAATTCTGGCTCGATACGCGTATCCCCTTGTCAAATGACCTAGACGACTGGAGAAAACTATCAAACAAAGAAAAAGACTTGGTTGGAAAAGTCTTTGGTGGTTTGACCCTTTTGGATACCATGCAATCTGAAACAGGGGTTCAAGCACTTCGCTCGGACATCCGTACACCGCATGAGGAAGCTGTTTTCAATAACATCCAGTTTATGGAATCTGTCCACGCAAAATCTTACTCTTCTATCTTTTCAACCTTGAATACCAAGGCTGAAATCGAAGAAATCTTTGAATGGACCAACACTAACCCCTACCTACAAAGAAAAGCGGAAATTATCAATGAGATCTACCTCAATGGTAGCCCACTTGAAAAGAAAGTTGCCAGCGTTTTCCTTGAAACCTTCCTCTTCTACTCTGGTTTCTTTACACCGCTTTACTATCTCGGTAACAACAAACTGGCCAACGTTGCGGAAATCATCAAACTGATCATTCGTGATGAGTCTGTTCACGGAACTTATATTGGTTACAAATTCCAACTTGGTTTCAATGAATTACCTGAAGAAGAGCAAGAAAAACTTAAAGAATGGATGTACGACCTGCTCTACACTCTCTACGAGAACGAAGAGGGCTATACAGAAAGCCTCTATGACGGTGTTGGCTGGACTGAGGAAGTTAAAACCTTCCTTCGTTACAATGCCAATAAGGCTCTTATGAACCTAGGACAAGATCCACTCTTCCCAGATTCAGCAGATGATGTCAATCCAATCGTTATGAACGGAATTTCAACAGGAACTTCTAACCACGACTTCTTCTCTCAAGTCGGAAATGGTTACCTCCTTGGTGAAGTTGAAGCCATGCAAGACGAGGATTACAACTACGGTTTAGACTAATTTGACCAAACATTCAAAATATCATGGTTTGTTTAAAACAACCATGATATTTTTGTTTTTGTTTTATTTTGTTTTTTTCTATTTGATTGATTGAGCGTTTTATGGTAAGATAATAATAGTAGAAATCGAGGTGATAAGGATGCTAAAGCAAGAAAAACTAGATAGTATTCTAGAAGCAGTAAACACAAAAGGCACTATTACTGTAAAAGAGATTATGGAGAGTCTTGATGTGTCAGATATGACAGCTCGTCGGTATTTACAAGAACTAGCAGATAAAGATTTGCTGGTTCGTGTGCACGGTGGCGCTGAAAAACTTCGTACAGGTTCTCTCTTAAACAACGAACGATCAAATGTTGAAAAACAAGGATTGCAGATTGCTGAAAAACAAGAAATCAGTCGTTTTGCTGGTCATTTGATTGACGAAGGTGAAACTATTTTTATCGGGCCAGGAACAACCTTAGAATGTTTTGCTCGTGAACTCCCTATCGATAATATTCGTGTTGTAACAAACAGTCTTCCTGTTTTTCTCATCCTAAACGAACGAAAACTAACAGATTTGATCTTGATTGGCGGAAATTATCGCTCTATCACTGGTGCTTTTGTGGGGACACTCACCTTGCAGGATTTGACAAACCTTCAGTTTTCTAAGGCATTTGTTAGCTGTAATGGTATTAAGGATAAGGCAATTGCTACTTTCAGTGAAGAAGAGGGCGAGGTACAACGAATCGCCTTGAACAATGCCAATAAAAAATACTTACTGGCAGACCACAGCAAGTTTAATAAGTTTGATTTTTACACTTTCTACAATATCTCAGAGATTGATACCATTGTTTCAGATTCCAAACTGAGTCAGGAAACATTTGAAGAACTGTCGAAACAAACAACCATTCTTTTATCAAAACCATAAAAATTCCCCTGCCTTTTGGCGGGGAATTTTTGTTGAATTTTATTCAATAAGTTGTATCTCAGCTAGTTTCTTGTACCAGTGAGCTGATTTCTTTGGATAGCGCTCCTGGGTTTCAAAATCAACATAGAAGAGGCCGTAACGCTTTTCATAACCATTTGACCAAGAAAAGACATCCATCAGCGACCAGATAAAGTAGCCTTTGACATTGGCTCCATCAGAGATTGCATCTGCAATCACTTCCATATGTTTCTTAACATAATCAATCCGTCCATCATCGTAGACTGTCCCATCCACAAACTCATCTTTATATCCAAGACCATTCTCTGTGATGTAAATCTTCTTGTAATTTGGGTAATTTTTCTTTACGCGCATGATTTGGTCATACAAACCTTGAGGGTAGATAATCCAATCCCAATCCGTACGTGGGACATAGTCAGGCGCCACTCGACGTCCAACTCCCTTAATCTGATACTTAGAGCTTCCTTTTTCACCCTTACCGTTATGAATGATTTCTGTTTCGCCATCAAAGGCTTGCATCCAATCACTCATGTAGTAGTTAATTCCAAGGAAGTCATTCAGGTCTTTTGCAGCTTCTAGCACAGCGAAGTCTTCTTCACGCAGATCTAAACTTCCATCATTGACTGCTAAGATATGGTTGACACCTTCCATCGTTTCATCTGAATAGCGTCCTAGATAAGTCGCATCCAAAATAAATTTATTGTGAATGATATCTTCTAACTCGGCTGCACGGACATCTGCAGGATTTTCAGGATCCAGAGGATACTTGGTAGGCAGGGCGTGAACCACACCAATTTCACCTTTATAGCCTTTATCTTTATATAGCTTGACTGCACGCGCATGTGAAACCATCATATTGTGATGAGATTGGAAGACTTTGGCAAGATCATACTGGATACCTGGAGGGAACTTCCCAACCAAATACTGGCCATCTCCTATCGGTCCAATTTCATTAAAGGTCGTCCAATAGTTGACTTCTGGAAATTCTTCAAAACAGAAGGCTGCATAATCCACAAAGTGATCAATGTTTTCTCTATTCAGGAAATCTCCGTTTGAATGAAGTGCTTCTGGCGTATCAAAGTGATGGAGAGTCACGAAGGGCTCAACATGTCGCTTGTGACACTCTGCAAACAACTTGTGGTAGAATTCAACTCCCTTGTCATTGACTTCCCCATAACCTGTTGGGAAAATACGTGACCAAGCGATTGAAATACGGATACCATTGACACCATACTCTTCTGCAAGTTTGAGGTCAACTGGATATTTGTGATAGAAATCACTGGCTGGTTCAGCAGTGTACCAGTAGTTATCTTTGAGGTATTTGTCCCAGGCAACTGGTCCTTTACCATCGGTATTGGTTGCACCTTCTGCTTGGTAGGCTGCTGTTGCTCCGCCAAAAATAAAGTCTTTTGGAAGTGTTTTTGTCATTTGATTCACCTTTCAAGAAATAGAAATGAGATGGAGATATAGTTGGGAGGAGATCCTCCATCTCACTTCTTCGCTATTTACATTTTATTCTTCGAACTGCGCTTGAACAAAGGCAAGAGCACCTTTTCCATCGCGAGTCAATTTAATGTATTGGCCACCTTCTGTCTTGGCAAGTTTGATACCAAGTTTGTCGGTTTCTGCTTTCATGTCTTCAAAGTTAGAAGCTACCTGAGGAGCAAGGATAACCAGATCAAACTCTGGAAGCATTTCACGGTGAGCTCCATAGCCACCGGCTGCTGCCTTGACAGGAACTTTAAATTCTTCCGCTGCTTTATTTAAAGCATTTGCGAGGAGACCACTTGTTCCTCCTCCTGCACAGAGAACCAAGACATTGGTTTCTTCAGTGATTGTGTTTTGAGCTGCTTCTACACCTGCTTTTTCAAGAATAGCATCTGCTTTAGCAGTATTGAAGTTTGCAGCTACTTTTTCTTTTAATTCATCATTGGCTTTACCGGAACGCTCTTCTTCAAGGATTTGTTCATCATAAACCTTGAGGAATGGATAGTAAATGGCTACGTCAACAAGGATTAACAAAGCAGCAAGTACAAATGACAAGAACTGGAAATTTGTACCGAGAACAATACCGAGCGGACCTGGTGTTGTCCAAGGAAGGTTGGCAGTAAATGAGTTCATGCCAAGCGTTTCAATGAAGAATTTAAAGATCCATACGTTGACAATAGGCGCAAAGATAAATGGAATAAAGAAAATTGGATTCAAGACAAGCGGTGCACCAAACAGAATTGGTTCGTTAACTCCGAAGAATGTTGGAACTACTGAAGCACGTCCGATTGCACGGTTACGTTTTGATTTTGTTAACCACATGAACATGAATGGAACAACCAGTGTCGCACCAGTACCACCCATGGTAACGATAAACATTTGTGTACCAGAAGTAAGAATCTTGTCAGCGTGCATCCCTTGTTGGAGAAGGTTCAAGTTGACTTCGGCATTTGCATAGGTAATAGCTGCGATTGCTGGTTCAACGATAGATGGACCATGGATACCAACAAACCAGAAGAAGGCAAAGGCACCAAAGATAATGGTAATACCTAGATAACCATCAGCAGCAGAGAATAATGGTGCAAAGAATTTTCCAATTGATTCTGCAACGCTGGCTCCAACAAACTGGCGAGCAAGTAAATCAAGGACATAAAGAGAAACAACAGATAGAGTGAATGGAATCACATCTTTAAAGACTTGTGAGATATTTGGTGGAACTTCGTCAGGCATACGAATAGTGACGTTGTTCTTAACACAAACCTTATAGATGGCTACAGTAACAAAGGCAGCAAGAAAGGCTGAAAGCAACCCTTTTGTCCCCAAGAATCCAGTAGCTAGGCCATTTTCGATAGGATCAGCTGCCAACATCAATAAACCAACAATTGCTGCCAACAATGTTGACATATAGTTGATTTGATTGGTTTTCTCCATGCTACGGTTGACTGAGTCCGTCAAAGATTTAGCTGTTGTACCAGCTACCAAGAGAGCTAGAATTCCCATTGAATAGCTATAAGGTTTCATGAGGAGATTGACAACATCGTCAGACCATTTAAAGCCCCATGAGTTTGGTACAAAAGCAATCAAGATAAAGATACTTGAGAAGAGAATAACTGGCATACCAGCAATGAAGCCATCACGAATAGCGCGAAGGTAGATATTACGAGACAGTTTTTCAAAGAAAGGCTTTCCTTTCTCGATAAATGAAATTAGTTTGTTCATTACTTAACTCCTCTCTTGTAGAGTTCGATTAAATGGTGCATCAAGTCTTTTAACAAGATAGTTGTCATCAAGTGGTCTTGGCCATGCATCATGGTTACACTATAAGCTAAGTCCTCACCAGCTGCTTCCTTGGTCAATAGACTTGTTTGCGCGTGATGAGCCTCGGCGATACAGCCACCAGCTTCCTCAACTAAGCTATCTGCTTTCGCAAAATCGCCAGCTTCAGCAGCCTTCAAGGCTTCCAATAGTTTTGAACGAGCATCGCCAGCATAGGCTACGATTTCAAAACCTAACAATGTTACTTCTTCTCTATTCATGATAGAATTCTCCTTATGTATTTTTAATTAAATTTTTATGACAATAAACGTTGGATATGTAGAACTAGATAAACTCGTTCACTTTTATACAAATCAAGACCCGTATGTTGCGTAATCACATCATAAATCTTGGAACCAATCTCGAACGCTTTTGGATAGGATTGTTTAATATGATCTTCCATATCCAGAAGTGATTGGTTATCATCTCTAGATCTGTCTAGATAATCCAAGAAATAATTCAAATGAATCATAAAACGATCATAGAAATGATTATTCTCTTTGGTTCGTTGAATTGCATAACCCTTTAGTACTTCTTCAACATTCCTGAGGATTTCTTTCCTCTTATCAATCGACTCAACCACTTGAACTTCATTTTCCCCTTCGGCATTGATAAAATGATAAGCGATCCGAATAATTTCATCCTCAGGGAAATGATCTGTCAACTTCTGACGATAGATTTCAAAGGCTTCCTTTGCGATTTGAAAAGCGATAGGATACTTAGTGGAAATATCTGGCAGATTACTATCCTTGTACCTTCCTTGTGCTAGAGCTTGGTAAGAGCAGTAAATATGATCTGTCAAGGTCACATAGAGATACTCTTGAATCGGATAATGATATTTCTTTGATAGCTTATCAATGATTTCATAAGTCACTGTGATAAAATCAAGCGGAACATCTTTGAGCAGAGCCATAAAGTTTTCCCTGGACTCTTCTGTCTTCATCCGAAAGATCTTCTCAACTTGATCTTCAGCAATTAAGTCCCCCTTCTTTTTCCCAAATGCAATCCCCTTACCAATCACAATCACTTCTTCTCCTTTGTCATTTCTGACAAGAGAGACGTTGTGATTCATTGGGTTTAGAATTCGATACATGTCAACCTCCTTTTATATCTTAAAGGTATATGAGTACAAAAAATGACCACAAATGAACTAGAAAATCCTTTGATTTCTAATTCACCTGTGATCATGCCTAATATTACTTAGTAACACTCACCTTGTATTAACTTGTGATTTAAGTATAGCACAAGTAAGTTTTTTTGTAAACCTTTACATTCAACTTTTTTAAAATTTTTATTTAGATCAATGTTCCTAAGATTAGGGGGAAAACTTATACACGTTCTTTCCATGAAGTCGCTGTGGTTTGGAGAACTTTGTTGAGTTCGTCAATGTTCTCAAATCCAGTTGTACGCAACCATTCACGAGCTACTGCTTCACCGTCTTTGATGTAGGCTTCAACTGATCCAGCCCATGTAGCACGGCCACAAAGAACGCCGTTGAAGTTTGCGCCTGATTCGTGGGCAAAGACAAGTGTTTCTTGGAAGAGTTTGGCTGATACACCTGCACTCAAGTAGATGTAAGGAAGGTTAGTCGCTTCATCTTGTGCTTTAAAGAAGGCTGCTGCTTCTTCACGAGTATGCACGATTTCACCATCGCCAAAGCCTTCAACGTATTTGACGTTGACTGGAACTTCCACTTTCAAAACATCAATGTTGAAGCGTGGGTCTGAGAAGACTTTCATAGCACCGATAACCTTGTGTGGTTTTACTTTTGCGTATTCTGCAGAACCTGCGTCAGCTATTTTTTCATCGTAAGCGAGGATTTCAAGGAAGAACGGAATGTCTTCCGCCACACACTCAGAACCGATGCGTTCGATGTAAGCTTGTTTTTGTTGGTTGAGTTCGTCAGCGCTGTCTACATCGTAGTAAAGCAAGAATTTGACAGCATCTGCACCTTGTTCTTTGATGCGTTTGGCAGACCAAACATCCAAGCAGTCAGGCAAGCGTTTAGTGCTTGTTGTGTCGTAGCCAGTTTTCTCATAAGCAAGGAGAAGACCAGCATTTGGAGCAAGGGCTTTTGTAGCTGGGAGACCATACTCAGGGTCGAGAAGCATAGAGGATGCGTATTTTGTCAATTCATCTGCAACCAAGACTTTGAGTTCTTCCATTTGAGCCACTGTTGGCTCTTCTGTTTGGTATTGAGCCATGAGGCGTTTCAAAGCACCACGTTGGTCAAAGGCAAGGGCTGAGATGATTCCATTTTCATCTGAAAGTTTCTCTAAACATGCACGTTTTTGTTCTGTTAAAACCATTTTATACCTCTTTTACTATTAATTGATCATATAAAGCTTGATAGTTGGCCATATTGACATGACCTGTCATCTTTTCTTGAGCATTGAGCATACCAAGGACATTTGCCTTAATGAGGAGTTCTGCATCCGATTCCTTATGAAGAAGTCCTGATGAAATACCTGCAACAGTAGAATCTCCAGACCCGACAGGATTGACTACCTGAATTCTTGGAATATCTACCTTGTAGAAAGTGTCCCCATGTTTTGCAAAAGCACCATTTGCACCAAGTGAAACAATTATCCACTCAATTCCTGCAAATAAAGGCTCCTGAAGAACTTCTTTTAATTCATCCAAATCCTCAGAAACTTCTTTCCCAAGAAGCTGAGACAATTCTTCGTTATTTGGTTTGATTACTGTTGGTTTATGTGGTGATTCAAGAACCGCCTGAAGGGCAGCACCTGAGCAATCCAGAACAACTGGTTTGCCTGCTTGATTAGCAAGTTCTACTAAGCTTGCATAGTAGTCAACTGGAAGACCTGCTGGCAGACTACCAGAGATGGCTACTACTTCCACAGTGTCAAGGAGATGCTCGAAATGAGCCAAGAAATCTTGCCCTTCTTGTTCTAGAACTTCAGGCCCTTTTTCAAGGATTTCTGTTTGGTTGTCTCCGTGGAGAATAGCGATACAGTTACGAGTCTCTCCTTGGATAGAGAAGAAATGTTTCGTTACTTTATCGTCGATATGCTCTACTAAAAACTCACCAAGTTTCCCACCGACCAAACCAGTAGCAACAACAGAATCGCCAAATTCTGAAAGCACTCGTGTAACATTGAGCCCTTTACCACCAGCTGTCTTGGTCACGTCCACCACGCGGTTGACAGTGTCAATTTTCAATTCATCCAAAGGATAAGAAATGTCAATGGATGGATTCATTGTGACTGTTAAAATCATGCGTCACCTCTTAGTCGTGGTATTCACCGCGATCCCATTTTTCAAGGAATTCTGTAAAGAAGTTTGCATCTGCTTGATGAGCATTGTGAGTTTCAACGTGCTCGATTTTCGCAATCAATTTTTTGTTTTCTTCTGATGGTTTGTATTCAGCATTGATGAAAGCTTCAATGATGTCGCACATAAGCAACTCACCAGTGATCTTACCACCAAAACCAATAACGTTGGCATTCAATTGTTCTTTTGCATAAAGAGCTGTTGTCATATCACGAACCAAGGCAGAACGAACTCCTGGAACTTTATTTACAGCGTTGTTGATACCAACACCAGTACCACAGATACATACCCCAAGATCAGCTTGACCGCTTGTAACGGCTTCACCAACTTTTTTACCAAAGATTGGGTAGTGAGTACGTGTGTGGTCATAGGTACCAAAGTCGATGACTTCATATCCTTTTGATTTCAAAAATTCTGAAACCGCCATTTTTTCATCTGTTACGATGTGGTCACATCCAATTGCAATTCTCATTTTTAACTTACCTTTCTTACTGTAATCTAATTAGCACATTTTGTTCAACATATCCACACGAATTTGGTGACGTCCACCGTCGTATTTGCCGTTAACAAATCCTTTAGCAATATTTTTAGCCAATTCATCACCAACAAGTTGTGCACCCATAGTGATCATACGTGAGTTGTTGTGTCCACGAGTCATATAAGCTGAACGTTCATCTGAAACTTCTGCAGCAACCATTCCTTTAATTTTAGTTGCGACCATAAATGGACCAGCACCATAAGCATCAATCACGATACCAAGATTTTGTTCTTCTTTGTTTACTTCTGCAGCAACAGCAAGAGTCACATCAACAAAGTCTTGACCTTCAGCTGTAACATCCACAACGTGGAAGTTTTCTTTCTCCAAGAAGTCTTTTACAACTTCTTTCAATCTCAAACCTGCAGCATCTGCACCGATAACAATAGACATATTGTATACTCCTTTTTATTTTTCTAGGCTAGTAAAGACTTTTATAGTTAGCAGTTTACCTACAAAAGATTTTCTAGCAGTTTATTGACAAATTTGATTGAATGAGATGAATATCACCTTATCCAAGTCCAGGAAATCAAGTTCCTAGAAACAAACTTTCTCCTCGAAAGAGAATATAACAAGTGATTATTTGTTTGTTACAAACATCATTTGTTGCTTACAAACATAATATACTCCTATTTATAGAAAAAGTCAACAGTAAATGTTTGTTTTTGTAGTTTTTAATCTAAAATATTTCAATATCAAAGCCAATCTGATCTACTTGACCAGCTTCCAAGAGACGAACATTCTTCTTATCTTCTAAATGATCTCCTTCTTCAAGTGAAGTTGATAAGCCTGACCAGGGTTCAAAAGCGATGAAAGGTCCCTTATTCAAAGTTGACCAAATGATGAGATTTGAGAACTCCTGGAAGTGTACTTTTAATCCCTTCTCATGCTTACGAGAACGAAGGGCAATTGTTTTAGATTGCAACTCATCCAAAGTCACTGCATCAACACTAAACAGATCGTAACTGAGATCCACTTCCTTTTGCGAATCCAACCATGGACTTCTATCTTGAAAGTCTAACATTCCAGTGTCTGGGAAAGGACGGGGAACAGAGCAAGTCTCTTCTTTCTCAAACTCTAAATAGTAATCTTCATAAGTTTCGCCATCTAGCAGAGGACAATTAAATCCTGGATGTCCTCCTATAAAGAATGGCATTACTTTATTAGTTTCTCTATTGAAAACTTTGTATTGAGTACGAACAGTCTTGCCGGTCACTAGATAAGTGATTTCAAGGCGGAAATGATAAGGATAGTTCTGATAAGTATTCTCATCATCTTCAATAGCAAAAGTAACACTGTTTTCTGTTTGTTCAACTAAGTCAAATTCTTTTTTACGGACCAAACCATGACGAGGAATGTTTCCTTTCGTCTCCGTTCCATCTGCGTGACTGTAGAAGGCTGTATCTTCTCTTAAAGAGCCACAGATTGGGAAAAGTACTGGAGCTTGTCCACTCCAGTAAGTGGCATCTCCTTGCCACAGATACTCAATGCCTTCTCGATCCTTGATCGACGACAAGGCGCCACCTAAGGTTTTAAACTGGACCGTTAACTGGTCTGATTTGATTTCAATTACCATAATATTCTCCAACTATTTTTAGATTTTTATATAAAAAACTAGGTTGCCACTCCCAATGTAGGAAATTAACAACCTAGTTTTCACAATTTACATTTTATAGGAGCGAATTATTTAGCATTTGCTGCGTATTCTTCGTTACGTTTGATCATTTGTTTTCTATACCAAGCAAAGATACCTACATAGAATACAAGGAAGACTGCTGCACCAAGGATTGCTTTGATATCACCTGTTGTAGCATTACCGATTGCCCAACCAAATAGTTTTTCAATTGGTCCTTCAAGAGTTGAGTGAGTAATCAATTGAGATTGGTTCACACCTTCTGGGAAGGCACCTACACCTTTAGCAAGTTCTGTTGCGAATGGTGCGATAAGAGTACCAGAAAGAAGGAAGAGAGGCAACAAGAGTGTTCCGAAGATAATCATACGGAGCAATTTACCACGTGTAACAACCAAGAGAGCTGGAGTCACACCCATGGCGATGATACCTGCAAGTGGCAAAATACCATTTCCGACGTTTGAAAGAAGCACTGCTTCAATCAACATGATTGGTGCAAGTACGTTGGCACAAGCCCAGATTTCAGCACGACCAGCGATGAAAGGCCAGTCAAGACCGATGTTGAATTTACGTCCTTGAAGACGTTTAGTAGCAACGTTTGTAATACCTTGTGAAAGTGGTTCTACGGCTGCGATGAACCAAGATCCGATAAGTGAGAAGAGCTCCAAGCAGACACCGGCAGTCAAACCAAGGCTCAACCAACCTTTAATAACAAGTTCCCATGAAGATGCATCTTCTACTCCAGCAACTGGGTGTGGAGTTCCCATCAAACCAATAACAATACCAAGGATGAAACCGATGAAGAATTTAGATCCCCAGAAACCGATTTTTTTGTTCAATTTTGCAGCGTCAAAGTCATATTTATCAAGACCAGGCAATACTTTATCAAAGATCTTATCCAAGACCATGATAACTGGGTTCATCATGTAGTTCATGTGAGTTGAAGTCATTGGTGATGAACTTGGTGCGTTAAGAAGGTCGTCGAAAGTTGGTTTCATCAAATCAGAGTTGATGATTTTCAAAATACCTACAAGGACAACTGCTGCAGTTGCGATGAAGAGTGAAACCCCTTGGCTTACACCGTTGTTGTCTGCATACCATTTGATCAAAAGACCAGTAATTGATAAGTGCCAGATATCGAAGATATCGACGTCAAGTGTATCTGTTTTCTTCATTGCAAGCATCACAACGTTGACAATCAACATCACAAGCAAGAAGTAAAGTGTCCAAGCAGATCCCCAAGTGATCGTAGCAAGCGGTGCCCAACCAACGTCAGTGATGTTCAATTGGATACCAGTATTTTCAACAAACTTCGCAAGGGATGCTGAGAAAGCTCCGTTGAGCATACCGATGATAGCACCGATACCAGTAAGAGCGATGGCAAGCTTGATACCACCTTCAAGCGCTTTGGAGAATTTCACTCCAAAAAGTAGGGCCAATACTGTCAAAATGATCAGCATGATGATAGGGCCACCCATAGCCAAGATAGGTTTGAAGATATCGTTGGCCAGATTGATAATGACATCCATAATAGTTCCTCCCGTTTTTTTAGTTATATGAATGTTAACAAGATAAAGAATAAATTAGCTTAGTCCGTGTTCTTTGATAGCTGCTTCAATATTGTCAAATACTGGAGCGCTCATTGCTGGAATACGGAACAAGATTGGTCCAGCTTCAATTACTGGAATACCTGGTTCAAAACCAAGGTCAGTTGCAGCGATTGGTGTAAAGATATCGTAGCCCTTGATAAGGTCTTCGTTTACATCTTTAACCATGACTGCATCACAGTGAACATCATAACCACGGTTTGAAAGTTCTTCTTCTAGAGCACTTTTAATTTGGTGACTTGAGTTAACACCTGCACCGCAGGCAGCAAGAATTTTAATCATTTGGATTTCCTCCGATTTTATATTTTAATAGACAAGATTAAGCGGTTGCTTCAGCAATGTAAGCATAAAGTTTTTCTGGTTCGGAAATTTTTGATAGATCTTCCAGATGTCCATTTCCTGTGAAAAAGTCCATCAACTGAGCCAGAATATTTGTTTGACTTGAACTTGAGTTGTTAATGATAAAGAAGAGTAGGGATACTTCTACTTCCTTATCAGGAGCTATCATATTGTGAAAAGTTACTGGTTTTTCTAATCGAACAACCACTACTTTCTCAGCTAGATTATGAACAATATCTGTATGAGGAATCGCTACATTTGGCAAGTCCTTACCTAGAAATTCCATATCTAAGCCAGTTGGAAATGACTTTTCACGCGTGATCAAGGCTTCACGATAAGTTGGAGTGACAATTTCTCGTTCTTCCAACAAGCTTGCTACCTGATCAAAGAGTTGTTCTTGATTATCCGCTTCTAAGCAAAACACCAGGTTTTTGTCAAAGAAATGATCTAATCCCATAACATTTTCCCTTCTTTCAATTATCTTTTATGCTATAAGTATAACACTATATGAAATCGTTGTCAATAATTTTTGTTTTATTTTGTTCATTTTTTTATAATTTTTGTTTCATTTAAAGAATACAATCAATATCAAACATTCTTGTTATAAAATACACAAAAAAAGAAGGCCCAAGCCTTCTTCTCTTTCCTTACTTAATAGTAGATAAAATCTCTTCTAACTTATGGTAATCTTTTACACTATCAATTTCATAGATGCTATTTCCTTCTAATTCTTCGACATAGACATCCAATTCTTTGATATTATCCTTAACCATGTTATCCCAGTAGAGATCAACAAATTCACCACTTTCGTAAGCTTTGTCAATAAAGCCAACAATCTTCTCAGCAGTTGGTGCATCCCAGAATGAAACTCCACTCAGAATGCGACCAGCCTTGCTGTCAACAATAATATCTTGAACCTTGTAGTCATCACCATAAACTAAGAACCACTCGTTGGTACAGTCTTCGCGATAAACACTGAAATAGGTAGAACGTTTAAGATCGTTTCGAAACATATTTTTAAAAAGATAGTTATCTGCATCAATAACATAGCTGTTAGCTAAGTCTTCTTTTACTAGATAAAGTGAATAAAAGTTATTGTAATCAGCATACTTGTCGTTAAAGACCAAACGGACACCATATTTTTCTTTTAGGTAGTCAAATTGTTCTTTGAGGTAACCGACAACGATGATAATCTCATCAATTCCTTTCTCTTTCAAAAACTCAATTTGGTATTCTACCAAGGGTTTTTGATTAACCTTAACCAAAGCTTTTGGGGTATTTTCAGTCATAGGGCGTAGACGAGTTCCTAGGCCCGCTGCCAAAATAATCGCTTTCACACGAATCTCCTTTATTCTTTAATAATAATATAAACACCAGCCATAACAATAAGTGAAGTGATGATTGTCAGCATATCTAGCGGTGCACCCAAGAAAATAACTGCAAATAAGACAGTCCAAACTACATAGCTCACATTCAAACCTGTCGCTTTCGCAGGTTGTAAGCGATTAATGGCGATATAATAAGCTAAGTAGGAAATCATATCAAAGGCCGCAAAGACAATCAAGAGGCCGAATAATTGCCCATCTGCCACTTCTGCAAATGAATGGTGAGAAAAGAGAACAATCACTAGATAGGACAAGAATGAGGTTACTTGTCGAATTAACAAGGCTTCAATTTCACTTAAATCACTTTCCATAGCATAGGAGCTGAGGACACTTTCACTCCCCCAGGCAATAGCACAGATAAGGGCACAAAGAATTCCAATGTAAAACGAGTTTACTTGTTCAACCTTGTAGGTTTGAGCAATGATAGCTGCAATAATCAAGAAAACACCGAATACTGTATTCTTTGAAACCTTGTGTTTCAAAATGAAGAAGGCTAGTAAAACTGAAACTGCTGGGTAAATAGCCGATACAGATGAAGCTAGGGAACTACCAATATATTTAACCGCATAAAGATTGGCCTGCATACCAATAGGTCCTGCTAGTAAAGCACCGATAATTACACTCACATTTCGAATATTTAAGAAAATCGAAAGACGAACTTTTCTTTCTTTTACCAAAAGAAAAGCTAACAAGATAAAGATACTCAAGAAATCATGAGCAGCAGCCACCACAAAAGGTGAAAGATTTGTAAAAATTGAAAAGATATAAGCACTAATTGTTAGACCTAATCCCCAGAAGATACCAGAGAGCAGACCAAAGGAAACACCATTTTTATTCTTCATCCTAACCTCCATAATAAGTCAAACCCTCGACAGCTCTTTGGTAACGGTTGATACCATAATCTCCAAAATCAGCCCCTTGAGCTTCTTTGTACACTGTCCACAAACTCCAGATAGTATCTTGCAAGATTTTATAGATACGAATTTTCTCACGTGATACAGGCGTTTTGTCACTTTCATAGTAGGAAAGGAAATCATCTTCCTCTTGCTTTGTAAATTCAGACTCTAAGAAAAGAGCTGCCAAATCCCACATCGGGTCATTCATAGAAGAGTATTCCCAGTCAATCAAATACAAACGACCTTGTGGTGACTCGATAAAGTTTTCTGGTACCAAATCGATATGACAGGACTTTCTATCAATACCCAAATCAGCCAATCTCTTTTCTAGTGAAAAAACATCTTTTCTTACAGCTTCATAGTTTTCATAAGGGATAGCTCCCTCAATCAAGGATTCATATTTGCTGATTTCCTCAAAAGGAGCAAACTCTCCTCTTAATTCTTTCCCTGAAGCATGGATGGTTTGTAAAATTGGTGCAATCTTTTCAAACTTGGACTTGATAGATGTTGAATCAAGAGTTACTGCCGATTCGATGTATTCATTTACTTTAATCCCTGACTCAATATCAAAGAGATAATTTTTGACATCTAAATCTAAATCCTCTAAAAGTTCAAGATTGTACTTTTCATTTTGACGATTGATGAGTTTTTCAGTCCCTTTACCAAAAAATTTCACAATATACTGTTTGTTGGTTGTTTTAACCAAATAGTTTTGGTTGGTCATGCCTCCCAGCTGTTCAACACTGAGTACTTCCTCTTCATTAGATAGTAAAGAAGAAATTTTTTCTTTGATGAGTTTTTCCACAATTAACCTCCATCTTCTACACTTCCCACTTAAATACTGTTTTGAAAGCAGTATTTAGGTCTGTAGCAAAGACACGGTGAATGTCCTTGATTTCTCTCACAGGTTCTTCAACATAAAGGATATTCTTCAGACGATTCGCAAACTTTTTAACTTCCATCATTTGAATGGCCTTCTCAAAATCGACGCGTCCTGAACGAGATGATCCTACTAATAACAATCCTTTTTCCAAAGCATCTCGTGTATTGATATTAACCTTGTATTCACTTACTCCCATCATGAGAATCGTTCCCTGTGGACGAATATAGCGAATCAAGTCATTGATAGCTGGGCCTGTACCATCGCCACCGCAACACTCAAACCCATGATCAAAGGTCAAATCCTCTGGGATATTATCCGTGATGTAGCACTCTTTTGCAAAAGAGAAGAGCTCCAATTTTTCCCAATGGCGACCAATAACGATAATCTCTGCTTCTGGTAGAGTGTAATTGATAATATTGGCAACCACAAAGGCCAAACTACCATCTCCAATAACAGCGATGCGCTCTCGCTTGCTATGAGCAAGATGCAGGAATCGATCCATGGCATGCATACCGACACTTACAAACTCGGTGATGGCAGCAACTGTATCTTCGATATCATTATAAGAAACGACTCGGTCTTTTGGAAGAGAGACAAATTCTCGCATAAAGCCATCATAACCACTAGATAGGAAGTAGGTTCCTGTCATGTAGTTCTCGTAGAACTCCTTGTCACTCTGCATAGGCGGTTGATTGGGAATCATAACTACCTTTTGACCGACTTCATAAGTCCCAGTTGGATCGGAAATAACAGTTCCACAAGACTCGTGAATCATGGCCATTGGAAGCTTTTTAGCCAATATCTTTGGATCGCGTTTCCCTTGATAGTAACGTTGATCCGCATGACAAACCGCCATATAATTTGGACGAATAAGGATATGATTCTTCTGATCAATGTCTTCTTCTTGGTATTTTACATTGATAAACTTTGGTTTTGTCAGTTGATAAATTTGATTAATCATAGCCTTAGTCTTTCTCAATCATGCTTTTCGCGATTTTCAAGTCTGTCACAGTTGTGATTTTTAGATTTGAATATTCCCCTTTAGCTAGAGCAACATCCTTCCCTTTGATAACAAAAATCTTACATGCATCCGTCAGGATTTCCTTTTCTTGATCAGATAGGGAACCATACAAATCCATGAAATCCTTGCAACGGAAAGTCTGAGGCGTTTGACCTTGATAGAGGTGAGCACGATTTGGAATATCCGTGATAAACTGACCATTAGTACTTTCAACAATGGTATCAACTGCTTCTACTACTGTGTCAACCGCATCATGATTTTGCGCCAGTTTTATATTGTCCTGAATCATGCGAAGTGTGATAAAAGGACGAACAGAGTCGTGGGTAATCACAATATCTTCTGGAGTGATTGGACGATAGGCATCAATAGCTTCAATAATCTTCTCGATACTGGTATTGCGATCAGCACCACCCTTGGTAATGATGATGCGATTCTTGTGGAGAGAAAGATACTTGTCAACTAGGTCCTCAGCGTGTGACACCCAGTCTCCATGAACTCCAACTACAATTTTTTCAATACTTGGTTCTAAGACGAATTTTTCAATTGTGTGGATCAAAATAGGACGATCACCCAACTCCAAGAATTGTTTTGGTAAATTACTGATTCCCATGCGTGTGCCAGTTCCTCCGGCTAGGATTCCTGCATAGATCATTTATATTCTCCTTTAGTTTATTCTAAAAAATTCATTACTATCTATTATATCACAATCTGCCTCCATCATGAAGAAAAGACAGAGTGTCATTTAGTCTAATCAACACACCATTTAAGGTAAAAAGTGAACAATGTCTTACTAAACCTGGAAAGACTATAACAAATTAAGAAATAAAATTAGGTTATCCTCTATATTCTCCTTTCAACGTTCGGTTAATATAGAGTTCTTTAGAATATAATAGAAACCTTAAAGAAAACTTAAACACATTTTTTAGAATACAAAAATAAGCTAGGAAACTGTTCGAACTCGCAAAGACAGATACAGTTCCTAACTTTATTGTTTTTATTTGTAAAAGATGGAATAGATTATTTTTCCTGTTCTTGGTCACTAAGTCCTTTAACTGCCTTCTTAAACTCAGACAGCATTTTACCGATTGATTCACCCAGTTCTGGTAAACGTTTTGGTCCAAAGATTAAGAGTGCACCTAGAACGATGATAATCAATCCTGGAGCACCGATATCACGTAAGATTCCCATTCTTTTCTCCTTTCATTTTTTTCTTTATTATTCTCTTGCTAATTGCAATACTAAGCTCATAGAGCGAGATTAAAGGAATAGTCATGGCTAAATCGCTAATAAAATCAGCTGGTGTCAAAATAACAGCTAGCACCAATAAAATAAAGTAGGCATAACGTCTATAGGTAACTAAGAGCCCTGGTCCAATCAAGCCAATCGTCGTTAAAAAAGCGATGATGACTGGCAATTCAAAGATGAATGCCAAAGGGACAGTTGTTTGAAAAACAAAGTCTAAGTAGTTCTGCGCCGTTAATTGGGTTTCAAATAATCCTTCCCCAAGTCCTAAAAGCACTTGAAGTAAGGCAGGCGTTACAAAGTAGAATCCAAAGGCTAGTCCAAGTAGAAAGCAAATAAAACTAGCTGGAATATAGGCAAAAATAGCTCTTGCTTCTTCTATTTTCAAGCCTGGTTTGATAAAACTCCAAATCTGATAAATTGTAAAAGGTAGAGTAATAGTAAAGGACATTAGGCTTGCTAAGCGAAAATAAATCCACAGAATATCATTTGGACCTAATACAATCAACTTTTGATTAAAGGACTGAGTTAGATAGTAGTAAAGCTGATCTGCAAACAATAAAGCTCCACAAAAGACTATAGAAAAGCAGGCTATAACAGCAATGAACCTCTTTCTAAATTCTACCAGATGTTCAACGATTGTCAATTCTTTTGTATCCATCTACTTTTCACCCTGTCTCAATGTGACAACCAAAACAATTATCAAAAAGACTAGCTGACTTCCTAAACCTTCCCAACTTGGATAGATGCCCAATAGGTCGATAGTAGGGAAACCTGATATTAAGTGATTTGGAGCCATATTAGTCAGCTGGAGTGCATGCAAACTAACACCTAGCATCTTGAAAGCGAGAGCATAAATCATCCATGTCAAGATAAAGAAGATCTTGTGAGGGAGAATAAATTGACTCGCCTTGTTCATCAGAAATGCGATAAATAGCAAGACGAACAAAGCCAGAGAAATACCTAGAATAAACTCAAAATGAGATATTCTCGGTAAAATTCCTACATAAAATAGTATGGTCTCTGCCCCTTCACGAAAAACAGCTAGAAAACTTAGAGCAAACATGGAAATGAATGAACCTGTCTTGATCACCGTTTTCATCTGGGAATCCATAAAGTCATTCCATTTTTTGACCGAGGATTTACTGTGAAGCCAGATACCAATCAAAATCATCATCACTACTGCGAAAATTCCAACAACTCCTTCAATGATTTCACGATTAGCCCCCGATGTTACAGCAGGAAAGGCAATTTGGAGTATAAATGCAATCACTAGACTCGCAGCTATTCCTGATAGTGCTCCACCATATACCCACTTGAGTCCTTTGCGCATCTTGGCTGCTTTTAGAGTTGTGACCAAAGCCATGACGATTAAAAGTGCCTCCACTCCTTCCCGTAGGAGAATAAGCATAGCATCAAAGGCATTGTAGCTTGCATTGGTATCAATTTGAGATAAATCCGAAATCAGTTTTTCTAATTTTTCTTGATATTCCTTCTCACTTCCCTTGACCATGATTACAGGACTTTCACTTTCCACTCGTGTATAGAGGGAAGGATTGGTCGTGCTAACAGAACCCTCAATCGTTGGCCAGATAGTGATGAATTCCTTCATACTAGCTGCTCCTGATGCTTGGTCACCAGCTTGGAATTGTTCCAAAGCCTTCTTCAAAAGGGCAATACCGTCTTTGAGACTTAAATCAGAAGATGCTTCTGCGACTTCTTTTCCAGTTACAAAATCATCAATAGCCTTTTTTAACTCCTCAAAGGAAGTCTGGATGGAGTTAAAATCAGTAGGCTCCGTTTCAATGCTACTCCGTAAGAAAGAAATAGCTGTTTCTACTTGACCATAATGAGCTGTACTGTTGTCACGGACAACACTCTCATTGATCGTCCAGGTTGAATTCATCTTTTTATAGGCTTCTCGAATTTGCTCTATGTCTTTGGAAGAAATTGCCTTATCCAAAGTCTCAAAACGTGGTTTTAGTCGACTAACAAGCTTTTCTTTTTCAGCATCAAGATCTACTGGATTTTGCTCTTTCTCAAATGCAAGAAGAGCAGATGAAATCTGTGTCAGATTTTCCTCACTTATATCTCCTGTCAGAGCAAGCTTTTCCTTGACGATCTTACCAGCTTCCGAATCAGAATGTTCTACTTTTTCAAAATCTGTCGTCATTTCTCTAACTAGAACCTTGGCTTCTGCTTGATTTCCGTTTTTTATAGCTTTAGAGGCATCCGTTATCTTTACAAAATATGAACTCAGGCTTTCCTGTGCGCTAACGGGAAAAACAGCTAACAAGAGAAAAGACAAAGCTAAGAAACAAATGTTAATCTTCCAATAATTTTTGACCAATATAGCCTCCTTTATCTACTCCACCAAAGCAGGCAAAGAGACCGCTACCGATGTGGGTTACATACTCATTCATCTTGTCTGTAGCTCCGAGGTTGGTTTGAACCTTGACAAAATGATCTGGATCCTTTTGGAAAGAGATAAAGAGCAAGCCTGTGTCAAATTGTCCAGTCTTTTCATCAATGCCATCTGAATATGAATAGGATCGGCGTAAGAGAGGCTTATCTACCTCTTTGGCTAATCGAACATGCGAATCATCTGGCAAAAGACTCAAATCCACTTCATCAAACTCATTCTTCTTACCAAAGGGAGCACCACTTTCCTTGTAGCGACCAAAGGTATTTTCTTGCTCTTCAAGATTGGTTCGGTCCCAAGTATCGAGAAACATTTGGATGCGGCGAACGGCCATATAGGATCCATTTTGCATCCAGTCCTTGCTGTCTGCCCAGACAACACGATCAAAATCCTTTTCTTTGGTCACATTGGCTGTTCCATCCTTGAAACCAAAAAGGTTGCGGGGTGTCTCCAGACGATCTCCAATGGCTGCAAAACCTGACTGACTCCAACGGAGAGTCACTGCATTTCTTCCTTTACGGATGAGGTTGCGAATAGCATGAAAAGCAACTTGCTCGTCATCTGCACAGGCTTGGATAACAATATCTCCCCCAGTATATTTTTCACGCAGTTGCTCTTTTGGGAAGGGAGGTAAATCCTTAAAAAGTTGAGGACGTTTTTGCTCTAATTTCATCTTTTTCAGGAAACTTGCAGACACACCAAAAGTCAACGTTAAACGATGAGGATTTAGCCCCACGGTTTCTCCAGTGTCACTAGGTGGTAAGAGAGCATTCTGACCATCTTTTTTGACTAATTCTCCTTCTACCAACTTGCTACTATAATCTGTCCAATCCTTAAATAGCTGAATAATCTTATCTTTATCTGTCGTATGCAAATCTAGGACAACAAAATAAATATTCTTCTGCATAGGGGTTGTAATACCCGCTTGGTGTTTTCCATAAAAGTTAATCTTTTCATTACCGTATGAGATGTTTTCTTGATTTCCTAGCTTAGGTGCGAAAAAAGCAGAAGCACCAGAGAGTCCTAGCGCTAAACCAGCCCCTCCAATCCCTGCTTTTTTTAGAAATTCTCGACGGTCCATTTTTTTCTCAAAAAACTTTTCATCTTTATCAGTCATACTGCTTATTCTCCATCAAGAAATTTGCCCATTTGTGATAGAGGTTCACCAAGTTTTGTCACGGCTTCAGCCAACTCCTTGGTGTCTTCTTTTGTCAAATCAGTATAGAGTTTGTAGTGTTCCTTGTCCGTCATGTGTTTGTCTAGCAAACTGTTGACAGATTTGAAATCAGCTTCTAATTCTTTAACTAAATTAGCATCTGATTTTTCTAGTAAAGGTTTAAAGAGTTGGAATATCTTTTCAGCTCCCTCGATATTAGCTCGGAAGTCGTACAAGTCTGTGTGAGAATAAATTTCTTCTTCACCTGTAATCTTGCTTGTCGCTACTTCATTAAGCAAGTCAACTGCACCAGTCAACATAACCTTGTAGTCCACATCCACAGTCCCAATCTTAGCCTTCAATTCTTTGATATCGTTGACTAATTGATCGCCATAACTTTCAGTTCCTTTAGTTGTATTTTCTTCCCAAAGGATATGCTCGATACGGTGGAAACCAGACCAGCCTTCCTCAGTCTTATTTTCATCTACGTAGTCAGCCAAACGAAAGTCAATCTTGACATCTGACTCACCAAAGCTTTCGGCAATCGGTTCTGAACGCTCATAAGACATACGAATCAGTGGATAAACCTTCTTAGCCTCTTCTAATTTGCCTTCTTTCAACAGTTTGACAAAGCCTTCCGTATCTGTCAAAAGTTTATCAATTTGCTCTTGTACAAAAGTCTTATAGTCAGCAGTGGCCTTATCCAGCATTTTTTGCTTGTCTTCAGACAAGGCTGTCACCTTAGAGGAATCATTTGTCTCGGTTGATTTTTCAAAACGAACTGCACATGCTGTCAATAGCAAGGCTGAAGATAAAAGGACAAAACCTAGTTTTTTCATTGTATACTCCTATTGGTTCAGAAGACCTGAATTTATTTTACGCTCTATTATAACATGTATTTCCTCATTTTTCAATAAATTGTCAGAAAATTTAATGTTAGCTATCTAAAACTAATAATAGACTTTTGCCCCTAAAATTGATAAAATAAAAAGAAAAATAATAGAAAAAAGGAAACTGTAAACCGCCATGATGAACATGCAAAACATGATGCGCCAAGCACAAAAACTTCAAAAACAAATGGAACAAAGCCAAGCAGAACTTGCTGCCATGGAATTTGTTGGAAAATCAGCTCAAGACCTTGTCCAAGCAACTTTGACTGGAGACAAAAAAGTTGTCAGCATTGACTTCAACCCAGCAGTTGTAGATCCAGAAGATCTCGAAACACTTTCTGACATGACTGCTCAGGCGATTAACGCTGCTCTTGAACAAATTGATGAAACGACTAAGAAGAAACTCGGTTCTTTCGCTGGAAAATTGCCTTTCTAATCCACAAAAAAAGAGAAACAGATGTTTCTCTTTTTTTCTTAGAAATCAAAGAATTCCATTGCTTTCTTTAAGAGTAATTCCGTATATTCCGGATCGTCTTGAGCCATTGTGACTTGTGACTGGACCATTTCAAGATCATCCGTTATCATGCCATCTGCGCCGAGACGAACTGCTTTATCAAATGCCTCCGAACCATTGACGGTCCAAACATAGAGTCTCTGATCAGTTGTCCAGAGTTTATTGACAAAGTAATCATCCAAAGTCGAGTACTCCATAGTGTAACCCGTTGCCTTGGTTCTTGGGAAGATACTGTTATAGGGGAGAATAAAGTAAACTGGAATTTCAGAATCATAAGTCAACACTTTATCAATCACATGGTAGTCTAATGATTGCATCTGGTGTCCATATTTCTTGATAGTCGCCCCATACTTTTCGAGGAAATGTTCCATCATTTGCGGACTATCTTTTTTACTGGTTTTAATCTCAATCAGCAATTTTTGGTTTAAAGCATTTGCACGCTCTAAATAGGCATCAAAGCTTGAAATCTTTGTTTGATAACCATTCTCGTAAATATCTGTATTTGTTAATTCATCCAGAGTCAAATCTTGCGGTGTAGCATTAATACCTGTTAAATTTTTGAGGTTAGCATCGTGCATCATCACGAACTGACCGTCTTTCGTTTCCTGCACATCCATTTCGATGAGATCTGGTTTTAGCTGAGCTGTTTTTTCTAAAGACTGCACAGTATTTTGAACACCGTTTTTATTACTTACTCCTCTGTGCGAAATCACTAATGGTGTATTGGTATCCGGAGATTCCAGATAAACGTAGCCTTCTATGGCAAAGAAGATGCTTGCACACCCCATGACACCCCATCTCATCAGATGATCTTTCTTTCGCCTTGGCATGATCTCCAACTCCTCTCCTGTAAGGAAGGAAACAAACTTCACTAGGAAATAAGTCAGGGTCATGTAATGGAAATTTTTAATCAAGACAAAATTAATTACACCGAGAATCAAGGATTCTTTTTGAGTGAGATTATCCATCACTGCTTGCGCAAAAAGCAAAGGAATTAGCAAACCAAAGAAGAAAAGATAGGTTTTAATGATAATGAGTAAGAGATGCCAAGAGAAGAAAAGGACATTTTTCTTTGTCTTTTGGAGACTATATTCCACACTTTCTCTTACGGTCTTTCTTTCAAAGAGAATCTTAGGAAGGGCAAACATAAATCGGACAGAGATGTAGAGAAAGATCCAAGCGGATGCTATGATCATCAGACCTACCAGCCAATGCTTACCTTCCCAATAATTCACAATAAAATCAGGGATAATAATCTTGTTGAGGTAGTAGATTTTTAAAATCTTACGGATGAACGGGAAAAGCAAAGCAATGTAAAAAAAGACAAAGGCCATCTTACAAAAGCTCAATCGCTTAACGAATAGAAAGCTCTGGTGAAATACTTTTCTACTATACTCAATTAAAGTTCTCTTTTCGTGATAGAGAAGGTGACGAGCCCCGATAAACAAAAGACAAATCTGGAAATAGGCAACCAGGAGATTGATTGCAATTAAGATGAGAAAGGCTAAACTGATAAAAGGCGAGCCTTGTATAATCGCCCAAAAGTTATTGTAGGAGATAAACAAGTAACCTGTTTGTCTCAGAAGGATGCCAGCAATCCATGAATTTAATGGTAGCCAAACAAACTCAACCATCATAAATATTAAGAAAAATAGAAATAAAATCTTATCTAGGTTATAGTATATCTTCCTAAAACCTAGCTTTTTAGGTTTTTCAGGTTTCATAAGCACTCCTAGTCTAAAAATTGGGATAAATCTAAGCCACCAAAAGGATTATTCATAGAAAAACTGCTTTGGTTTTCTATGAATAGCTTTCCTTCATCCGATTCCAAAAATGCTTCGTAAACACGCGCCGTCATGCGGGCATCCTCTAAACTATTATGTGACTTCCCGTGAAAGCCTAAAAAATTCGCAACAGTTTGTAATTTAAGATTAGCTATCCCGTGTAAGTCAGAACTACGCCGTTCAAAAGCCTCCTCATATAAATCAACCTTATACTGGTCACGATAATCAATACCATGCTCCAAAAGAATAGGCAAATCACTCTTAGCCGCATTGTAACCAACAATAGGTAAGTCGCCAACAAATGCTTGAAAGTCCTTTAAAACTTGTTCTACCTTTGGCGCATCTTTCAAGGTTTCAGCTGTGATCCCAGTCAAACCATTGATAAAACTCTTCAATGGTGCTGTAGTATAAACATAAGAATCAAAAGCGGCACTTTCTTGTCCATCTTGAAAGCGGACTGCTGATACTTGAATTAAATGGGTAACCCCCTCGTGTTGGTTGAATTCCAAATCAAAGGCGATATAATCTCTTAATTTTTCCATTATTTACCTCAATTACTACCCAAACTAAACTATAAACAATAAAAGAAGCCATTAGGTTAGTGAGTAACCCAAACAGCTTCTTTATTTTCCTCCAAAAAGGCGAGCAAAAAAGCCTTTTTTGGTTGCTTGGACTTCTTCTTTTGCTTGGTCCAACTCGAGTTTCAAGGTTTCTTGATCCTTCATCGCTTGAAGAGTTAACTGTTGCTGTTGGTCCAACTGTTTGTCCTTTTCAGCAATCTGTCGGTCTTTGATACGCATCTGTTCATCTTTTTCTGATAACTGGCGGTCTTTTGCCTTGAGCTGCTCGTACAAACGAAGAATTTCAGCATTTTTCTCATCGACCAAGATTTCCATCAGTTCACGTTGTTTAACATCATCACTGACTGGTTCATCTTCAAAAATCGTTTTTTTGTAGATTTCCTCTAGCTTGATCAAGCCACTTCGAGTAACTACAGTTACACCTTTGTCATTTTTTTTCGTGTCCTCTTCTGGAAGTTCTTTGACACGATTGTTGATTGCTTGACGAGATAGTCCTAAGACCTCTGCAATCTCACTGACGGTCATTTCAATACTCATAATATCCTCTGAAACGTTTTCTAGCTTTTCTTTATTTAAATCTTATCATAAGCTAGATAAACTGTCAAATTTCCGCTTAATCTAAGGCCTTTAAAAAGGCTAGTAATACTTGGGCAGAACGACGTCCAGCTTCGATAATAAACTCATCAAAAGAGACAGAGGCTTCGTGATTGGCATTGTCACTCATGGCACGAATGACTAGGAAAGGTAGGCCAAGAGACTGAGCTGCTTGTGCAATGGCTGCCCCTTCCATTTCAACTGCTAAAACATCAGGGAAGTGGGATTTGATACTAGTAATCTTATCATCTCCAGCTATAAAACTGTCTCCTGTAGCAATCAAGCCTAGGTGCCAGTTTTGGTCTAACAGAGATAGACTCTCTTGGATTTTGGCTATAAAGGTTTTGGCTGATTCAAAGTAAAGAGGTTGACCAGCCATTTGGCCATAAGCATAACCAAAAGCAGTCACATCCACATCATGGTAAGCTAGTCTATCTGCAATCACGACATCACCAACAGCAATCCCTTCGGCAAGAGCACCTGCTGATCCTGTATTGATGATAGCTTCTACCTGAAAATGGTCAGCTAGAATAGCTACACTCATAGCCGACATGACCTTTCCAATCCCACTCTGAACTAGAACGACTTCTGTATTGCCAACAGAGCCAGTGTAGTAAGTATTTCCAAGGACTTGGACTTCTTTAGGTTTGTCCAAATTCTGAGTCAAATATACGAGTTCTTCTGGCATGGCAGCAATGATTCCAATTTTCATTTCAAGTCCTTTCAATTACAAGAGTTTCATTGCCAACACTAACAAAATCAAAAGTAAAATTACAGCAAATAAGATGCGATTGAGTTTCGAATTAAAAACATTTCTCTTGGTGTTCTCAATACGACGGCTCTTATGAATCGTTGGCTCTACTTCTATTGTAAGTGTATCTTGACTAAAACCGTGGTCTCTGGAACGTGAATAACCAAAATGTTGTGAAGACGTTGGTAGGATCTTTGTTTCCTCATCATCTTTAAGAGGTGGTCCTGATATTTTCTCACCACGATTGGCACGTTCAATCATTTCGTCTGTTAATAAAGGTTTTCCCATGGGTTTCTCCTCTATTTCTTTTGTAGTTCCCAATACTGGATCGCCATAATGGTCTTGGCATCACAGATATGACCTGACTGGATCAGGTTCTTGGATTCCTCTAGACTTACTTCTAGGACTTCCAAGGTTTCATCATCATCTTGTGGGCGAGGATTTTCCACCTTGACCAAATCACTAGCGAGGTAGAGTTTTAGTTTTTCATTACAAAATCCAATCGCAGAATAGAAATCGTACAACAGTTCTAACTTAGCTGTGTAGGCAACTTCTTCTTCCAATTCACGAAGAGCTGCTGCCATTGGATCTGCATTTTCACCAGTTTCCAGTTTTCCTGCGGGAATCTCATAAGAAACAGCCTCGATGGCTTTCCGATATTGCTTAACGAGTACAATTTTATCCTCAGCTGTCACAGCTAGAACACAAACAGCTCCATTGTGAAAAATCAAATCACGTTGGGCAGTACCTTTGCCTTCTGGCAGTTCTACCTGATCTTGCACCAATTTAAAGATAGGACCTTGATAGATTTCCTTCCGACTAATCGTTTTTTCTTCAAATTCCATAATCGACTCCTACTGGTTCTTAGGATGATGAGGCAAGCGCCTTGCGTACTCATCCTTGTTAACTTGTCGTCCACGTCCAACTGCGATAGCATCCGCAGGTACATTCTTAGTAATGGTTGAACCCGCCCCAACAAGAGAATTATCTCCAAGTTCTACAGGAGCGATGATGGTTGAATTTGAACCAACAAAGACATTGTTACCGATTATAGTCTTGTATTTGTTCTTTCCATCATAATTAACCGTAATTGTACCAGCACCAAAGTTAACATGGCTGCCTACTTCACTGTTTCCGATATAGGTTAAATGACCTGCCTTGGTATTTTCACCAATTGAAGATCCTTTTACTTCAACAAAATTTCCAATGTGAACTTGAGCAGCCAGACTTGAACCTGGACGGATATGGGCATAAGGACCAACTGTCACACCGTCCGCAACACTGCTTTCCTCAATCATCGAGTTGGTAATCACAGTTCCAGATCCAACGATACTATCTACGATATAAGTTCCATTTGTTAAAATAGTCTCCGCACCAATTTTCGTTTGACCTTTCAAGGTAACGTTGGCTTCGATTTGAACCTCAGGAGCAATCTCAACATCAATGTCGATATAAGTTGCTTCAGGATTGACAAAGCTGACACCGTTAACCATGTGCTTTTGATTGATGCGGCGACGCATAACTGCTTCTGCAGTAGCAAGAGCTACACGGTCATTTACACCAAGGCTTTCATCAAAATCCTTGAGAGTATAGGCCCCAACCTTTTCACCAGCATTACGGAAAATACCAATCACGTCAGTAATATAGTACTCACCTTGGGCATTGTTGGTGTTGATGTTTTTAAGAGCCTCAAAAAGACGTTCATTGTCAAATACATAAGTTCCTGTATTGATTTCCTTAATTTGCTTTTCAAAGTCTGTGGCATCTTTTTGCTCAACAATACGAAGAACTTCTGCATTATCGTTACGGACAATTCGACCGTATCCAAAAGGATTTGCCGCTTCAGCTGTTAAAATCGTCGCAACATTTTTGTGATTGATATGGAAATCCAAGAGGTTTTTCAAGCTTTCACCTGTAATCAGAGGAGTATCTCCAGCAATAACCAAGGTGTGGCCAGTACGATTTTGGAGAATAGGCTCTGCCATCATGACAGCATGCCCAGTTCCTAGTTGTTCTGATTGGGTAACAAAGTCTGTCTGACCAGCCAATACTTGCTCAACTAGCTCAGCCTTGTGACCAACTACAGTAACTGTTTTTTCAGGTTGAATAGCACCAACGCTACGAAAAACATGTTCCAACATCGAAATTCCAGCTACTTTGTGAAGTACCTTTGGAAGATCTGATTTCATGCGAGTACCTTTACCCGCTGCTAAAATAATGGCATAATTTGACATAATCTTCTCTTTTCTCTAGAAATTCCCTTATATTATACCATAATTTAGTTTCTTAGGAGTAAACAAACAGAAAAATAGGGAGAAGACGCCCATATATTCACTTTTTCCGATGTTTTCTTTGATTTTTTTGTCTATTTACGTTAAACTATTTAAATATGAGAAAAAAGATTCATCCAGCTATTATTTTTACTTTATTTACTATATTTATAGCTATTTTGATCCTCAATAGACCAACTTATGAAGACCATCCTATCAAGTCAAAACCCAATGCAGTCCAGGTTGAAAATCAGGCCTTGCATAATCTTAACAAACCTATTATTGACGTCTCTGGCTGGCAAAGACCTGAGGAAATCAACTACGATACCTTATCTCAAAATATTTCTGGTGTTATTGTTCGTGTCCACAATGGGGGTCAGCATACTGAAACAAATAATGCCGCCTATGCCAATGGTGTCGATAAAGCCTATATAAATCATATTTCAGAATTTCAAAAGCGGAATGTTCCAGTTGCTGTTTATGCCTATCTAGCAGGTACTAGTAAGGAAAAAATGGAAAAAGCTGCTGAGGTTTTCTACAATGCTGCTTCTCCATACAACCCTAGTTACTACTGGCTTGATGTTGAAGAAAAAACAATGTCTGATATGAACGAAGGGGTCGAAGCGTTTCGTGCCAAACTGGAATCTTTAGGTGCTAAAAATATCGGGATTTACATTGGTGTTTATTTCATGCAAGAGCATAGTATCAATACAGATAAGTTCTCTGCTGTCTGGATTCCATCTTATGGAACGAATTCAGGTTACTTTGAAACCACGCCTAATACTGATTTAGACTATGACCTCCATCAATATACTTCAAAAGGAAGAATAGCTGGATTTGAACATCATTTAGATATTAATCTCATTTCTACCTTGAAGGAAAAAGAAGAAACCTTCAGAAAACTATTTTTAAGACCATAAAACAAGTGAAAATTGCTCTCTTTTTCACTTGTTTTTTCATTTTCTTCTCGTCTGTGTTATAATTGATAGAATAGAGAAAGAATTTTATGAAATTGAGGATTTTATGATGTTTTCATGGATTGCAAGAGTTATTAAGGGAATCGTCATCGCCTTAGGATTTATCCTACCAGGAATTTCAGGTGGTGTTTTAGCAGCTATTTTGGGAATTTACGAGCGAATGATTAGCTTTCTGGCTCATCCTTTTAAGGATTTTAAAGAGAATGTCCTTTACTTTATCCCAGTAGCTATCGGGATGCTACTCGGAATTGGGTTATTTTCATATCCAATCGAGTATCTGCTAGAAAATTACCAAGTCTATGTTTTATGGAGTTTTGCTGGAGCTATCATCGGTACGGTTCCTAGCCTCCTTAAAGAGTCTACTCGAGAATCTGATCGGGATAAGATTGACCTAGTCTGGTTCTGGATCACCTTTATCCTTTCAGGACTAGGGCTCTACGCGCTAAACTTTGTTGTTGGTTATCTCAGTGCTAGTTTCGCTAGTTTCATCTTAGCGGGTGCTCTGTTGGCACTTGGTATCTTGGTACCTGGTTTAAGTCCGTCAAATCTACTCTTGATTTTGGGACTGTATGCTCCTATGCTAACTGGTTTTAAAACCTTTGATTTATTTGGAACCTTCCTTCCTATCGGCATTGGTGCAGGAGCAACTCTCATTATCTTTTCAAAATTGATGGACCTTGCCTTAAACAACTATCACTCCCGTGTTTATCACTTTATCGTCGGCATTGTTCTTTCAAGTACTCTCTTAATTTTGATTCCAAATGCTGGAAATGCTGAAAGTATCCAATACACTGGACTTTCCATTGTGAACTATGTTCTCGTTGCCTTCTTCTTTGCGCTTGGTATCTGGCTTGGTATCTGGATGAGTCAGTTGGAGGATAAGTATAAATAATGGCAAAAAAAGTCAAGATTAAAAAAACCTTGGTCGAGCAAATCTTGACCAAGGCGGGTATTGACCATACTGGTATTCAGATCAACGCGCTTGAGGGTGAACTTCCTTCGGAATATGATCGAACACATATCTTTAAAACCTTGGCTCTGCTGGGTGATAAGACGGGGCCAATCATCGGAATCGTTCCCATAACAGAACACCTCGCTGAGAAAAAACTAGCAAAGGTTTCTGGTAATAAAAAAGTGAGCATGATTCCACAAAAAGACCTAGAAAAAACGACAGGCTATATTCATGGGGCTAATAACCCCGTCGGCATTCGCCAAAAACACAATTATCCTATTTTTATTGATCAGACTGCTTTGGATTTGGAAAAAATGATCGTCTCTGCTGGAGAAGTCGGGCACAGTATCATCATCCGACCTCAAGACTTAGCCACCTTTGTAAAAGCAGACTTTGCTGACATCTTGGAGGAAAACAACTGATGAAACTCTATTTTGTCCGTCATGGTCGGACTGTCTGGAATCTTGAAGGACGTTTTCAAGGTGCTAGCGGCGACTCTCCCCTTCTTCCAGAGTCCATTGACACACTAAAACAACTGGGGCATTATCTTAAGGAAATTCCTTTTGATTCGATTTATTCTAGTGATTTACCCAGAGCGGTCAAATCTGCTGAAATTATCCAGAGTCAACTCCAATCCCCTTGTCCTTTGAAGAGCATTCCTAACCTACGTGAGTGGCAACTTGGAAAACTAGAGGGATTAAAAATCGCTACGCTTAATGCCATCTACCCACAACAAATCAAGGCCTTTCGCTCTAATCTGGCTCAGTTTGATACGAGGATGTTTGAAGCGGAATCCCTCTACTCTACAACTCAACGCACCATTCAATTTATCAAATCTCTGAAGGGGAGTCAGGCTAAGAGAGTTCTAATTGTTGGTCATGGTGCAAATCTCACTGCTAGTCTTCGTACCCTTCTAGGTTATAAAGAGCCCCTTCTTCGAAAAGATGGTGGTTTAGCCAATGCTAGTCTAACAGTTTTAGAAACCAAGGATTTTGAAACCTTCACTCTGGAAAGGTGGAATGACACTTCCTATCAAGGAAAATAATGGAACTTGATCTTAATAGTCAAGTTCTTTTTAGTTTTCAAAGAATATCCGTGAATTTCTCTGCTATTTATGATAAAATGGGAGTATCGCAAAAAATGACTCATCGTATCAAATTTTGAGTAAAATTAGGAGGAACCCATGTCTACAGAACATATGGAAGAACTAAATGACCAGCAGATCGTTCGCCGTGAAAAAATGGCTGCGCTCCGTGAACAAGGAATCGATCCCTTCGGAAAACGTTTTGAACGCACTGCTAACTCTCAAGAACTAAAAGACAAATTTGCAGAACTTGATAAAGAACAATTACATGAATTAAATGAAACTGCTACTATCGCTGGACGCTTAGTAACCAAACGTGGAAAAGGGAAAGTCGGCTTTGCCCATCTTCAAGACCGAGAAGGTCAAATCCAAATCTACGTTCGTAAAGATGCTGTTGGTGAAGAAAACTACGAAATCTTCAAAAAAGCAGACCTCGGTGACTTCCTTGGTGTCGAAGGTGAAGTCATGCGTACAGATATGGGAGAACTTTCTATCAAGGCAACTCACATCACACACTTGTCTAAAGCACTTCGCCCACTTCCAGAGAAATTCCACGGTTTGACAGACGTTGAAACAATTTACCGTAAACGTTACCTTGACTTGATTTCTAATCGTGAAAGCTTTGAACGTTTTGTCACTCGTTCAAAAATCATCTCTGAAATCCGTCGTTATCTAGACCAAAAAGGTTTCCTTGAAGTGGAAACACCTGTTCTCCACAACGAAGCTGGTGGTGCTGCTGCCCGTCCATTTATCACTCACCACAATGCCCAAAACATTGACATGGTGCTTCGTATCGCGACGGAGCTTCACTTGAAACGCCTTATCGTTGGTGGTATGGAACGTGTCTATGAAATCGGCCGTATCTTCCGTAACGAAGGAATGGACGCTACTCATAACCCTGAGTTTACTTCTATCGAAGTTTACCAAGCTTATGCAGACTTCCAAGATATCATGGACTTGACGGAAGGTATTATCCAACACGCTGCTAAGGCAGTTAAGGGTGATGGTCCAGTTAACTATCAAGGTACTGAAATTAAGATCAACGAACCATTTAAACGTGTTCACATGGTAGATGCTATCAAGGAAATTACTGGTGTAGACTTCTGGCAAGACATGACTTTCGAGGAAGCTAAAGCTATCGCTGCTGAGAAGAAAGTTCCAGTTGAAAAACATTACACTGAAGTTGGTCACATCATCAATGCCTTCTTTGAAGAATTTGTCGAAGAAACCTTGATCCAACCAACCTTTGTCTATGGACATCCAGTAGCAGTCTCTCCACTCGCTAAGAAAAATCCTGAAGACGAACGCTTTACTGACCGTTTTGAGCTCTTTATCATGACTAAGGAATACGGTAATGCTTTTACTGAGTTGAACGACCCAATCGACCAGCTTAGCCGTTTCGAAGCCCAAGCAAAAGCTAAAGAGCTTGGTGATGATGAAGCAACTGGTATTGACTACGACTACATTGAAGCCCTTGAATACGGTATGCCTCCAACAGGTGGTTTGGGTATCGGTATCGACCGTCTCTGCATGCTCCTCACTGATACAACTACTATCCGTGATGTATTGCTCTTCCCAACAATGAAATAATACTCTTCGAAAATCTCTTCAAACCACGTCAGCATTTCCTTGCCGTAGATATATGTTCCTGACTTTGTCAGTCTTATCTAAAACCTCAAAATAGTGTTTTGAGCAGCCTGCGGCTAGCTTCCTAGTTTGCTCTTTGATTTTCATTGAGTATAAACCCTTATCCTCTGGTACTTGCCAGAGGATTTTTCGATACAAAAAGAGACTGAGAAAAAACTCAATCTCTTTTCTTATTCTTGATTTTTAACTTGACTGGTGGCTACATCTTCCCCAAACCATTTCTGGCTGATTTCCTGGAATTTTCCTTCTTGGTATAGTGATACAAAAGCTTGATTCAGAGCAGCTAGCAAGGTTTTATCAGCAGGTCTAACACCCACTGCAAAAGCTTCACTTTCAAAGCCAGCTGAAAAGACATTGTAGTCATTTAATATTCCTTCAGACTGGAGATAATAATTGGCATATACTCGGTCAATCAACAAGGCATCAATCCGGTCATTTTTCAAATCAATTAAGGCTTCATTAAAACTTTGGTATTGATTGGCCTTCTGGTCTTTCACTCGATTCTTGAGTAGTTCAGGTTGTCCTTCAAAATTCAAATAGCCAGAAGATCCAGCCTGAGCCCCTAAAACTTTGTCAGTCATATCCTGAACTGAGTGGATGTTTTGAGACTTTTTAGAGACCAAAACTTGTTGATTTTCCATGTAAGGAATGGTAAAAGCAACCTTCTCTTTCCGTTCATCTGTTGCTGTATACCCATTCCAGATGGCATCAATAGTACCATTTTGTAGTTCGGTTTCTTTCATATCCCAGTCGATGGGTTGAAATTTAATCTGAATTCCTAGCTTTTCAGAGACAGCTTGGGCTAGGTCAATATCAAAACCTGCATACTGGCCATTCTTTTCCTCAAATCCCATGGGAACAAAGGTATTGTCAAATCCAATGGTAATGCTTCCCTGTTTTTGATATTTGGCCCAATTATCCTGATTTGGATCACTTGCCTTCTGAGTACAAGCCGTCAGGAAGAAGCTAAAGAACAGAGCAAGTACAAGGGCAATTTTCTTTCTCTTCATAGGCACCTCCTAGTCCTACTTTGGATCAACCTTAAGGATCTGATCAGCAATATTTTCCGCAAACTGAAGATCGTGGGTCACAACAATCTGAGTCATCCCACGCTCTTTATTTTGAAGGATAAGTTTTTCTACTTCTAATCGCAATTCTGGGTCTAAGGCTGATGTAGGCTCATCATATCCAATAATTTCTGGGTTTATCATCATAGCGCGTGCTAAGGCCACCCGTTGTTTTTGCCCACCTGAAAGTGAGAATGGAAAGGCATCTGCATGTCCAGCTAACCCAAGTTGTTCTAACAAACCACGCGCCTTCTTCTCAGCAACTTCCTTCCCCATGCTCATTGTTTTTATAGGCGACAGAGTTAAGTTATCTAGAACTGACAAATGCGGAAAAAGTTGAAAATCTTGGAAAACAAATCCCAGAAGATTACGCTTTTCTAGTTCGTCTATAGCTAGCGATTCGCCGTTATAGTAGATTTCCCCTGAATCGATGGTTTCCAGTCCAGCTAGCATACGTAATAGGGTTGTCTTTCCGCCTCCTGATGGACCTACGATTGCAAGGATTTGCTTTTCAGGAATTGATAGGCTGAAATTGGTTAAGATTTGTTTGCCACCAAAGGCCTTGTTAATGTTTCGTAGTTCTAACATAGCAATCCTCCTATCTGTAATAGCTGTACTTCTTCTCAAGTTTTTTCGCTACAATGGTTACAAGACCAATCATGATCAAATAAATCGCCCCAGCTAAAAACATAGGCACAAGGCTGGCATCTCGATTGGCTGCTGTCCGACTTGCCAAAATCAAATCTGAAATCCCAAGGGCATAAACCAATGAAGTATCCTTGACCAAACTCATGATTTCATTAAAGACGCTCGGTAAGACAATCTTTGTAACTTGAGGAAGAATGATATAGCGAACTGTAGAAAAAGGGCTAAATTTTAACACTTTTGCGGCTTCATACTGCCCTTTGGGTATGGTTTCAATCCCTCCACGAAAGATTTCTGCAAAGTAGGCTGCATAGTTCAATACAAAAGCGATCACAGCAGCAGGCAAACGATCTAAACGAATCCCAATACTAGGGAGAACATAGTAAATAAAGATTAATTGCAAGAGCAAGGGAGTCCCTCGCATCACCCAAATATAAAGGTCAATCAGATAATGGAGGGGTTTCCAGCGGACTTGTAAAGCAAAGGCAACGACAATACCTAAAGGAATTGAAAAGATCAAGACCAGAGCAAAGACTTGAAGTGTCATACTTGCACCGTTCAATAAACTTGGTAATATCTCAAACATATAAGACATACTGCACCTCCTAAAAATTATTGTTCCTATTATAGCATAAATAAACAATTTAGCAAGGGTTTTTGTAAAAAAATTCTATTTTTCAAAAAAACGTATCTGCCAAATTGACGGATACGTTCTTTTAGAGAGATAACTTTTAAAGTGTTTCTAAGAGTTCTTGCATTTGAACATCATCTGGAACGAGTTTTAAATAAGCTTCAGCTTGTACTTTGGCTTCTTCAAAATACCCCAATTCACGTAAAAGATAAGTATACTGCTCCAGAAACTCAGGATTATCCTTGAGATCAGGCGATAGTTCCTGATAGAGCTCATAGGCCTTATCTAAATCCTCGATTTCCTGGTAAGAACGGGCAATCATCCACTTGGTCAAGAGATTTTCAGGTTCTTGACTTTGGAGAGCGATGATATCTTCGTACCGCTCTTGTTCCATATAAATGGTTGCAAGGCGAAGGAAAATTTCTTCTGCATCCTCTGCATCTTCTTTGGCAGTAAGGAGAAACTGCTCTGCACTACTAGCATCATGCAATTCATAAGAAAACTGAGAAGCCGCCAACAAGAGCCGAGTTTCAAATGGGTTTTTCTCCAAACCCTGTTTAGCGATACGGAGAGCTTCTTCTATCTGATGTTCCTTGTGCAAGGCATGACTATAGCCGTACTCATATCCTTCAAAATCAGGTGAAATGGTATCAATCTGCTTAAAGTAAAGAACAGATTTTTGATACTCTTCTTGGTCAAAGTAAAGACTAGCCAGTTCAAATGCAGTTTGGTCATCGTATTCTAATTCTAAAGCTTTTTCTAGGAATTCAGTTGCAGCTTCAAACTTGCCTAACTGGGCATAAGCGTAACCAATTCGTTGATAGGTTGAGACACCCGTTTGCTCATAGATAGAGCGATTGTCTAATTGAGCATAGCCCTGAATAGCTTCCTGATAATTTCCTAGCTCGCTATCCAACTCAGCCAAACCAAAAACTAATAAGGCATCATCTGAGTAATTTAAGGCTTCCAGTAACTTTTCACGTGCTACATCTGTCAATCCTTCCAACTGATAGAGGTCTGCCTTCAAGGCCAAGGCCGATACGTACCAGTCACTTTCGGGTGTGATTTCCTCAAGGTAAGCAAAGGCTTCTTCAACATTGCCATCCTCGCTAGCAATGCTGGCTAAGTTCAGATTCACTTCTGGGAATTCTGTAACGATATGTTGGTAAATTTCTTTTGCTTGAGGATAAAAGCCAATTCCCTCTAGATAGCTTGCTAGTTCGTAAAGAACTTCACTTGAATCTGTTTCGAGGGCTTTGTGAAAATACTGATCCGCTTTGATTAAATCCTGTTCATCCAAAGCCTGGAGCATGCGTTGACTATTGTTCACTCTTGATTTCCTCCCCTTCTTCTTCATACAAACCGCTGACTTTTTTATACCAGTTAAAGATAGCTGAGATAACGACCTTGGCAGAAGCATAGACAGGAATTCCCAGCAAGACTCCCCAAATACCAAACATAGAACCTGAAGTTAGGAGAACAAAGAGGACATTGATCGGATGGATGTTTAGCTGACTACCTAAAATAAGCGGAGAAACGAAGCGACCTTCAATCGTTTGTTCAACAATAAAGACAATAATCACTTTCAAAAGCATGACAGGCCCCGCTATTAAGCCCAAAACCAAAGCAGGCAACATGGCAAGAAAACTACCCAGGTAAGGTACTAGATTTAGAATACCAGCCGTAATTCCAAGAGTCACAGCATATCTGAGACCAATAATCTTAAAGAAGATAATAAACATAATTGCCACGATAATAGCAACTGTAACCTGCCCTCTAACATAGTTTGACAACTGTTTATTAACATCTGACAAAACTTGTCCGACAGGTTCTTTTAACTTGTTTGGGATAAACTTAGTCAAATAGTCTCGTAGACCTTTCCCATCTCTCAAAAGATAAAAGAGCATGAAGGGTACGATAATAACCGCTACAATGACCTGGGAAACGCTACTGATAAAGGCGCTAACCCAGTTAACAGCTTGAGAAGAGATTTTGCTGGCCCACATGGTCGCCTCACTAGAAACATTGGAAAGAACCTGCTCCAACTGTGGTCTAAAATCATCTGGCAAGCGTTTGGTTACAAGGTCATTGATCACCTTATCAGCATCTTCCAGGTATGTCGGCACATTCTTCGCAAAATTTAAGACTTGACGTTGCAGATTAGGAATTGCGACTGCCAATCCCCAAATGATAAAGAGTCCGATAATGACAAAAACAATACTAATGGCAAGAACACGATTGATCTTGTGCTTCTCCATCCAGTCCACAATCGGATTGAGGAGGTAATAAAGTAAACCAGATAAAATAACTGGCAACATGACAACCCCTAAAAAGTCCAATACCGGTAAAAAGATAAAACTAATCTTACTTAGAATAAAAATGTTTAGCCCCAGTAACAAGGTTACTAAAAATACAGTGATGGCTTTATTATCTAAAAACCACTTAAAAAACCAAGATAGGCTAAAATGTTTCTCTTTATGTTCCATAAATACATCCTTTCTGTCATTCTCTCATTATACCATTTTTAGACTAAAATAACTCTTTTTTAAAGTGCTTACATGGATGAATCTGATGCTTCATGACTGCCATTTTGTGGTATAATGAACTTATCATTATTAAGAGGTATGGACATGAAAGAAACTGTTTATTTTGGAACTTACACTCGTCGCTTATCTAAAGGGATTTACAAGGCAGATTTTGATACAGAAACAGGCCAGCTTGAAAATCTTGAACTCTTTGTTGCTGAACCAAGTCCAACCTACCTTGCCTTTGACCAACAGCAACACTTATACACTGTAGGGAGCCAGGATGGCTTAGGTGGAATCGCTGCTTACAAGACAGATGGCGCTTTGCTAAATCATGTGGTTGAAGAAGGCGCTCCGCATTGTTATGTGGCAGTGGATGAAAAGCGTGGTCTCGTTTATGGGGCCAACTATCATAAGGGTCAAGTTCTCGTTTATAAACGTCAAACGGATGGTAGCCTCATCCAAACGGATCTAGATCAACATAGTGGACAAGGTCCTCATGAAAACCAAACTTCCCCACATGTACACTTTACGGATCTAACACCTGACCAGTACCTCGTCACCTGTGATCTAGGAACAGATGAGGTAACAACCTATGATGTTAGTCCAGAAGGAAAACTAAATAAACTCTACACTTATCACAGCCAAACTGGAGCAGGTGCACGCCACATCGTTTTCCACCACCACTATAAGATTGCCTATCTCATCTGCGAACTTAATAGCACGATAGAGGTCTTGATTTATGATGGGGTTGGTGAATTTGAACGCATGCAAGTTATTTCAACCTTACCAGATGGATACGAAGGCTTTAATGCTACTGCTGCTATTCGTCTTTCAAAAGATGGCAAATACCTCTATGCATCCAACCGAGGTCATGATTCCATTGCAGTCTATACAATCCTCGCTGATGGTAGCTTGGAATTATTAGAGATTGTACCAAGCCATGGTAAAAATCCACGTGATTTCGACCTAACTCCTGATCAAGAGTTTCTCATTGCTGTTCATCAAGATTCTGATAACGCAACCGTCTTTAAGCGCAATCCTAAAAGTGGTCGTCTTGCAGAGCTTTCTAACGACTTCCATGTCCCTGAAGCAGTCTGCATCAACTTCCCACATTAAAAAAAAATGAACTTGAGTTTCAAGTTCATTTTTTTATAGTCTATTTCCGACATTGATACGGTTGATAGCACGTTGCAATGCGATTTTTGCGCGACGTTCTTGGTCAATCAAGTGCTTGTCATGGGCTTCTTCGATTTCTCGTTCAGCGCGAAGTTTCGCACGTTCTGCCCGACTGATATCAATATCACGAGCACGCTCTGCTGAGTCTGCTACAATGGTAATGATATCATTAGCAATCTCGATAATTCCACCGTTCACTGCAATCCAGTTCACATGAGTATCATCATCGATACGTTTTACCTTTACTTCATCAACCGCTAGAACCGCAATCATATTTTCATGTCGTGGCAAGATCCCCATCTCACCATCCAGAGTTCGTACCGATACAAAGCTGGCATGGTGATCATAGACGAGGCCATCTGGTGTCACGATCTGGACAGTTAAATGAGCCATAGATCACCTCTTAAAATCCCATTTTCTCTGCCTTAGCAATGACGTCTTCGATTGAACCGACACCACGGAAGGCATCTTCTGGTAGCTGGTCATGTTTTCCTTTAAGGATTTCCTTAAAGCCACGAACTGTTTCCGCTACTGGTACATAAGAACCAGGTTGGCCAGTAAATTGTTCGGCAACGTTAAAGTTTTGAGACAAGAAGAACTGGATACGACGGGCACGTGCAACCAAAGTCTTTTCTTCATCAGAAAGTTCATCCATACCAAGGATAGCAATGATATCTTGCAATTCATGGTAACGTTGAAGGACACGTTTAACCTCAGCAGCAACTGCGTAGTGCTCCTCACCAACAATCTCAGGTGCCAAGGCACGAGAGCTTGAAGCTAGAGGGTCAACGGCCGGGTAGATACCCAACTGTACCAACTTACGTTCCAAGTTTGTTGTTGAATCCAAGTGAGCGAAAGCTGTTGCTGGCGCAGGGTCAGTGTAGTCATCCGCTGGCACATAGATAGCCTGGATAGAGGTTACAGAACCCTTCTTAGTTGATGTGATACGTTCTTGCAATTGACCCATTTCCGTAGCAAGTGTTGGTTGGTAACCAACGGCTGAAGGCATACGACCCAAAAGGGCAGATACTTCTGAACCAGCTTGAGTGAAACGGAAGATATTATCGATAAAGAGAAGCACATCTTGGCCTTCTACATCACGGAAATATTCGGCGATTGTCAAACCAGTAAGGGCAACACGCATACGGGCACCTGGTGGCTCATTCATCTGACCAAATACCATGGCTGTTTTCTCGATAACGCCTGATTCTTTCATTTCCCAGTAAAGGTCGTTCCCCTCACGAGTACGTTCTCCAACACCGGTAAATACTGAAATACCACCATGTTCTTGGGCAATGTTGTGAATCAATTCTTGGATCAAGACAGTTTTACCAACTCCGGCACCACCGAAAAGTCCAACTTTACCACCCTTTAGGTATGGGGCAAGAAGGTCGATAACCTTAATCCCTGTTTCCAAGATTTCAGATGAGGTAGACAATTCATCAAAAGTTGGAGCTTTCTTATGAATTGGCTGACGCTCAGCGTCCTCAGCGAAAGGAGCATCCAAGTCAATGGTATCTCCCAAAACGTTGAAGACACGTCCCAAAGTTTCTTTACCTACTGGAACGGAGATTGGACGGCCTGTGTCCAAAACTTCCATTCCACGAGTCAAACCATCTGTTGATTCCATGGCGATTGTACGGACCATACCATCACCCAACTCCAAGGCTACTTCAAGGACGATTTTTGTTTTTCTTTCGTCATTTTTGTAGACGACAAGTGCATTATTAATCTCAGGAAGTGTTTCCCCTGCTGCAAACAAGACGTCTACAACGGGTCCGATAACCTGAGCAATTTTACCTGAACTCATCTCCTTCTCCTATTCTATATAAGATACTGTCGGTTCCTAGCTCAACTAGGCCCTAAGTTCATTTTGATACGAGGGAGGCAAAGCCTTATTCTAAGGCACTAGCCCCCGCTACGATTTCTGTAATTTCTTGTGTAATCGCCGCCTGTCTAGCACGGTTATACTGGATTGTCAAATCATTGATGACCTTTTTGGCATTATCGGTCGCCGTTTGCATAGCTGTCATACCTGCAGCATTTTCAGCTGTCTTGGCATCGATAATAGCCCCGTAAATCATACTTTCGGCATACTGTGGCAACAACTGCTCTAGAATCTCATCACGGCTCGTTTCCAACTCAAAGGTTAAGCTATACTCTTCATCCGCTTCATTTGGATCCAAGTCAACAATCGGAAGCATTTGTTCCACACGCATTTGACTTGTGAGAGTATTGACATGATGGTTGTAGCAGACGTACAATTCATCAAAAAGTTCGTTTTGGTACATCTCAATCGTTTTTGAAATAATTTTACGAACTTCATCAAAACTAGGTTGATCTGCCAAGCCACGTAGTTCATAGATTGGCTGAATACCACGAGCCTTAAAGAAATCAGCTCCCATACCACCAATACAGATTATCTCAAAATCTTTACCATCTGGATGGTATTCTTCTTTCAACTCCATAACGGCTTTAAGGATGGAAGCATTATAACCTCCAACTAAGCCACGGTCTGAAGTGATAACGATATAGCCTGTTTTCTTAACTGGGCGACTGATGAGCATCGGATTGGTTGAACCACCAGATCCGTTACCATGCAGAATATCCGTCAAAAGCTTACGAACTTTCTGAGCGTAAACTTGGAAGTTGCGCGCTGCTTCTTCAGAGCGACCTAACTTGGCAGCCGATACCATTTGCATGGCATTAGTGATTTGACTCGTATTTTTGGTTGAGGCGATTTTTGTTTTAATATCATTTAGAGATACTGCCATCTGACACCTCTATTCTTATTGGAAGCTGGATTGATTGAGAAACTCTGTAATCGCAGCATCCAAGACTGCTTCTTCTGGCAAGTCTTTTGTTTCACGAATGGTTTCCAAAATCTCTGGATAATGAGCATCAAAGAAAGTATGGAACTCTTCCTCAAAACGAACAATGTCATCTACTGGAATCGTATCCAAGAAACCATGTGTCAAAGCATAGAGAATGGTTACTTGTTTCTCAACAGGTAGTGGTTTGTGAACAGGTTGTTTCAATACTTCCACAGTACGACGTCCACGGTTTAACTTAGCCTGTGTTGCTGCATCCAAGTCAGAACCAAACTTAGTGAAGGCTTCCAACTCACGGTATGAAGCAAGGTCGATACGAAGTGTACCAGCAACTTTCTTCATGGCTTTGATTTGTGCCGAACCACCTACACGGGATACAGATGAACCCGCATCAATGGCTGGACGAATACCCGCATTGAAGAGACCATCACCAAGGAAGATTTGTCCGTCAGTGATAGAGATCACGTTGGTTGCGATATAGGCAGAGATATCTCCCGCTTGTGTCTCGATAAATGGTAGGGCTGTAATAGATCCACCACCAAGTTCATCAGAAACTTTAGCTGAGCGCTCAAGCAAACGGCTGTGAAGGTAGAAAACATCCCCTGGGAAGGCTTCACGACCTGGTGGACGACGAAGCAAGAGGGAAAGCTCACGATAAGCGACCGCTTGTTTTGAAAGATCATCATAAACAATCAAAACATGCTTGCCTTGGTACATAAACTCTTCTGCCATAGCTACACCAGCATAAGGAGCTAGGAAGAGCAATGGAGATGGTTGTGAAGCAGAGGCTGTCACAACGATTGTGTAGTCCAAGGCACCGTACTGACGAAGTGTTTCTACTTGCGTACGGACTGTTGATTCTTTTTGTCCAATTGCTACGTAGATACAGATCATATCTTGACCTTTTTGGTTCAGGATCGTATCAATCGCAATGGTTGTTTTCCCTGTCTGACGGTCACCGATAATCAACTCACGTTGACCACGACCAATCGGTACAAGGGCGTCAATAGCTTTCAAACCTGTTTGTAATGGTTCTGATACAGACTTACGTTGCATAACACCAGGAGCTGGCGCTTCTACTGGACGAGTTTTGTCAGTATGGATGTCACCAAGACCATCAACTGGACGACCAAGTGGGTCGACAACACGTCCGATTAGGCTGTCCCCCACAGGTACTTCCATGATTTTACCTGTACGGCGAATGGTATCACCTTCACGAATATCTGTAAAGTCTCCAAGAATGATAATCCCAACGTCTGTAGACTCCAAGTTTTGCGCCATCCCATAAGAGCCGTTTTCAAAGATCAACAACTCTCCACTCATGGCATTTTCAAGACCGTGAGCACGCGCAATTCCGTCCCCGATATAGGTTACAACACCTGTTTCAGACACATCAAAATTGGGTTTGAAATTTTCAATTTGTTGCTTAATTAAAGCGCTGATTTCTTGTGCGTTAATTGCCAAAAGAACACCACTTTCTATTTCAAATTTTCTTTAACAACTCGAAGTTGTTGTTTAATACTCACATCAATTGTCTTGTGATTAGCAAAAATGACAAAACCACCAATGAGCCCTTCATCAATTTGTTCTTTAATACTCCGTACTTTCAGAGACATTTTTTTCTCTATCAAGGGAAGCAAACGTTCCTTCTGTTCATCTGTTAAAGGATGAGCTGAAGAAATCGTGACTATAAACTGATTGGTTTCTCTTTCAAGACGATTCAAACAATCAACAATGATATCATAAAAAAGATTTGCTCTGTGATTGTAAATCAGAACCTGAATAAAGTTTTGCATTAAAGGTGAGACAGAGTCTTGAAAGAAACCAACTGTTTTTTCCTTATCAGACTCATCAACTGCCACCTGAGCTAAAAAAGAAGGTAAGCCCGTTTCTTCTGCGACTTGCTTGATTTGATCCAAGTCTGAAAAAATCCGGTCCTCTTCTCCTTTTTCAATCACTAATTGGACAAAAGGCATGCTGTATTTTTCAATTACCTTTGCTGTTTTCTTGTCCATTAGGCTTCTCCTAGCTGATCGATATACTGATCAATGAGTTCCTTATGAGCATGACTGTCAAGGTTTTTTGAGATGATTTTACCAGCGAGACTAACGGTCAAATCTGCCACCTCGCCCTTAACACTTTGCAAAGCCTCAGCTTTATTCTGAGCAATTTCTTGATTCGCCTTCTCTTTTAAGCGACCTGCTTCTACTTTAGCATCTGCCAGAATATCTGCTTTACTCTTTTCTGCAGTCTCTTTAGCATTTTCAATGATTGTTTTGGCCTCGTTGCGACTTCCAGCCAATTCATCTTCACGTTTTTGAGCAAGAGTTTCTGCTTTTTGACGAGCTTGTTCAGCTCCATCAATATCAGCAGCAATTTTATTTGCCCTTTCTTCGAAGACACTTGTCAAGTTTGACCACGCATATTTCTTAACTAAGACAATCAAAAGGATAAAAGAGCCAGCGATTAAAATAAAGTTACCAATTAATTCACCTACTGTTACGTGCATCTGTTACTCCTTTCTACTCTTCTCCATCATTTATCTTATTTCCTAAGTACATAGAAGACAACATGGTAAACACATAGGCTTGGATGCAGGAAATAAAGACAGAAAAGGCTGTCCAAGCCAAGTTAGCACCAAAAGCAACTGGATACCAATATAGAGCTTGATGAGATAGAGTGATTAGCAAACTAGCCATCACTTCTCCAGCAAAGATATTTCCGAACACCCGCAAGGCAAGTGATAAAAAGTTGGTAAACTCTTCTAAGATATTCATGGGAGTCATAAAGCCAGGTGTGATATAGGCTTTTAGATATTTTTTAATCCCACGGCGACGAATCCCTTCAATATGGGTCATCAGGATAATTCCAAATGACAAGGCCAAGTCAAACTGGAGATTTGCAGTTGGCGATGTCCAAAGGTTTGTCCCATCTGTAGTTTGAAGTTTGGCCATCAAACCGAGGTTATTTGCCAGTACCATAAATAGAAATAGACAAAGGAAAAAGAGCGAGTAGTCTTTCATGTAGCTTTTACCAATGTTAGGTTCTGTAAATCCAATAACGAAGTCATAGAAATACTCAAGTACATTTTGCTTTCCTTTGGGTTTCAAAGTCATATTGCGACTTGCCCAATAGATAAAGCCAAAAACAACTCCCACAATCAACAAGGTCATGGCTAACATGGTTAAATCAAAGGTAACAGGACCAATATTGATGGTTGGATTGATACTTTCTTCCATCTAGAATCCTCCCTTTTCTTCTCGTTCCATTTGTCTATTTGATGACGAATGAAAAGACGAGGGTAACCAAGAACGTTCCTTCAATAAAGGCAATCCCCATGATCATTAAGCTACGTAATTGTGGGATGATGTCTGGTTGGCGAGCTGCTGATTTGAACAAACCGTTCATCAACATACCTTCTGCAAGAGATACACCCATACAGGCAAGACAAAGACCGAAAAATGTTAAATTCATGATGAATTCTCCTTTTATTTAAAATTTACTTACTTAGTTTAGTCCTAAAATTTTGATTTGTCAACTTTTTACTTACGTTGAAAGCGTTTCAGATAATATATTTCTATTTTTGCTATTTTTACACCATTCTATAGAAAGTTTTTCCATTTTAGATTGCGAGTTTTTCTTGATTTTACTATATTTTCTGAAATAAACTGAAAAATACAAGTTTGAAACTTGTATTTTTCAGTTTATTTAAAATAGTAGGAATAGTGTTGTTTACAACCTGGATTAAATGGAGCACTGCAGTAAGGACAAGCCATCTGTTTTTGGTATTCTTGGAAAGTCATTGTCCTCTTACAAACCCCACATAAAATCGGTCGATCCTCAGAAAGCGCCAAAGGATAGGGCGAAAAAACATGCGTTTCTATAGCATTGTGGCACTGATAGCAAGCATAATATTTTTTACACTCATAGCACTGAAGAGAAACGATGTCCTTTTCGCCATGATAATGAACACATCTGCCTTCATCATCAACTAACAAACCTTGTGCTTGATTCATTCACTTTTCCTTCTCTAGGCACGAACTGTGACGCTGGTTCCATCTTCTTTATAGAGATTGATAAGACCTTCCTTGAGAGCGCGAACCATGTCCCCAGCTTGAACAGGTTGTGGGACTTTAATTGTCAAGAGTTCCATTGGATTTGGAGCACGGTCAATTTTATTACCCTTGGCATCATGAAGGTCTTCGATATAAGTCTCAAAATGACGGAAACCTGGTCCATAAAACTCGACTTGATCGCCTTCGTTGATGACATTCCGTTGACGAATGGTTGCCGTTTGAGTCGCATCATCGTACGCAACCACTTCAGCGACAAACTTGTATTCAGGAATTTTACGACGAGCGCCAAATAACTGTTCGTTTTCTGTAGGTGTACCATAGTAGAAACCTGTTGCCAGTTCACGCTGAGCAACCTTCCACATCTCGTCTACCAAGTCCTGTTTGATGGCTTCAAATTTCTCAGGACTTTCAAGATAAGCATCTACAGCCGCCTTGTAACAGTTAGTCACTGTTGAAACATAGTGGATAGATTTCATGCGGCCTTCAATCTTAAGACTGTCTACACCGTTTTCAATCATATCTGGAATATGGTCAATCATGGACATGTCAACGGCTGACATTGAAAATTCTTCTGGAATTTCACCTTTAAGACTCTTACGTTCTTGACCAAAAGGCATGTCGTAAAGATCGTATTTCCAACGGCAAGACTGTGAACAACCACCACGGTTGGCATCACGCATACTCATGTGGTTTGAGAGCGTACAGCGACCTGAGTAGGAAATACACATGGCTCCATGGACAAAGGCCTCAATCTCAACATCTGTACGTTTGCGAATCTCTGCCAATTCCTCCATTGAAACTTCACGGGCCAAAACCACGCGAGTTAGACCAAGTTCTTTCCAGAACTCAAGAGTTTCATAGTTGGTCGCACTGGCTTGAGTTGAAAGGTGGATTTCTAGACCTGGTGCTTCTGTTGCTGCAATCATAATCAAGGCCGGATCTGACACGATAACTGCTGCAATCCCGATGTCACGCAACTTACGGAACCATTCTCCAGCACCAGCTTCGTTTCCTTCGTGCATAACCATGTTAGCAGCCACATAGACCTTGGCACCGTACTTAGCAGCAAACTGCACGCCTTCTTCCATCTGTTCAAAGGTGAAGTTTCCTGCACGGCTACGAAGACCATAGGCCTGTCCACCGATGAAGACTGCGTCCGCACCATATTGAACAGCTACTTTCAGCTTCTCTAAAGTTCCTGCAGGTGATAAAACCTCAGGACGTTTTAATGTTTTTGTCATTTTTTCTCCTATTTGCAATATAAAAGTTTGACGTTTTTCCTTCTCATTTTATAGTAAATAAGCGATAAAATCAAGCCTAGGCAGATTGTTTTGACAATTCTAATCTTTTCTAAAACAAAAAACTAGCCTTTCTAGACTAGTTATTTTCAAGATAAAATTCAAAGCGTTCGCCCACGTATTGACTCTTTACATACTCGAAAGCCGTCCCATCTTCAAGATAAGAGACCTGAGTCAAGGCTAAAATGGCATGCCCCTTTTCAACTTCTAGATAGTGAGCAATTTTTTCCTTAGCCAATCTTGCATAAATGGTCTGTTGGGATTTGCCAATCCGATAGCCATGTTGCTGCAAGGTTTGGAAGAAATGACTGGTGATTTCTTCTTTTTTGAAATCCTTAATAAATTTCTCAGGAATGGATGCGACTTCATAGACTAGCGGAACTTGGTCAGCGTAACGCACCCGTTCCATACGGATAATATTCTCTGTCGGAGTAATCCCTAGCTTTGCGACCTCCTGCTCATTTGGAATGGTTCTTCTGTAAGAAATGAGTTGACTAGAAGGAACTTTCCCCTGAGATTTGACAATCTCCGTAAAACTGGTTGTCCCACGCATTTTTTCTTGGACACGAGTGCTAGAGACAAAAGTCCCACTTCCTACTCGACGCTCCAAAACTCCTTCCTCAACCAAGAGAGAGATAGCCTGGCGTAATGTCATCCGGCTAACTTGAAACTGTTCAGCTAAATCTCGCTCACTTGGAAGTCTCTCTCCGATTTTCCAATGATGCTCATCTATATCCTTCTTGATCTGATCGTGGATTTTCATATAAGCTGGTAACATGATTCTCACTTCTTTTCTTTATTTTCTCCATTGTACCGTATTTGCTAAGAAAAAGTCAAACTTTGCCTTGTTTAGTTGGTAATTCGCCCCTATTTGTGATAGAATATTGAAAAAGATATTTCTTTTGAGAAAGGAAAAAGATGAGCAACATTTCAACTGACTTGCAAGATGTCGAAAAAATCATCGTGCTGGACTATGGTAGCCAATACAACCAGCTAATTTCACGCCGTATTCGTGAAATCGGTGTTTTTTCAGAGTTAAAAAGTCACAAAATCTCAGCCGCAGAGGTTCGTGCGATTAACCCTGTAGGGATCATCCTCTCTGGTGGACCAAACTCTGTATACGAAGATGGTTCATTTGATATTGACCCAGAAATTTTTGAACTTGGCATTCCAATTTTGGGAATCTGCTATGGTATGCAACTTTTAACTCATAAACTTGGAGGAAAAGTTGTTCCTGCAGGTGATGCTGGTAACCGCGAGTATGGCCAATCACCACTTACCCATACCACTTCTGCCCTCTTTGAAGGGACTCCTGAAGAACAGATTGTTTTGATGAGCCATGGCGATGCTGTTACGGAGATTCCAGCTGATTTTGTTCGTACTGGAACTTCTGCTGACTGTCCTTATGCAGCTATTGAAAACCCTGACAAGCACATTTACGGTATCCAATTCCACCCAGAAGTGCGCCATTCTGTATACGGAAATGATATCCTTCGCAACTTTGCCCTTAACATCTGTCAGGCTAAAGGTGACTGGTCAATGGACAACTTCATCGATATGCAAATCAAGAAAATCCGTGAAACTGTAGGTGACAAGCGTGTTCTTCTCGGTCTATCAGGTGGTGTTGACTCTTCTGTTGTTGGAGTTCTTCTCCAAAAAGCAATCGGTGATCAATTGATCTGTATCTTTGTAGACCACGGTCTTCTCCGTAAGGGAGAGGCTGACCAAGTTATGGACATGCTTGGTGGTAAGTTTGGTTTGAATATCGTCAAAGCAGATGCTGCAAAACGCTTCCTTGATAAACTTGCAGGTGTTTCTGACCCTGAACAAAAACGTAAAATCATCGGTAACGAATTTGTTTATGTCTTTGATGACGAAGCAAGCAAGCTAAAAGATGTGAAATTCCTTGCTCAAGGAACGCTTTACACTGACGTGATTGAGTCTGGTACAGATACTGCTCAAACCATCAAATCACACCACAACGTGGGTGGTCTTCCAGAAGACATGCAGTTTGAATTGATTGAGCCATTGAACACTCTTTATAAAGACGAAGTCCGTGCCCTCGGTACAGAGCTTGGCATGCCAGACCACATCGTATGGCGCCAACCATTCCCAGGACCAGGACTTGCTATCCGTGTCATGGGTGAAATCACTGAAGAAAAACTAGAAACTGTTCGTGAGTCTGATGCTATCCTACGTGAAGAAATCGCTAAAGCTGGTCTTGACCGCGATATCTGGCAATACTTCACTGTCAACACTGGTGTTCGTTCAGTCGGTGTTATGGGTGACGGTCGTACTTACGACTACACGATTGCTATTCGTGCCATCACTTCTATCGATGGTATGACAGCTGACTTTGCCAAAATTCCTTGGGATGTCCTTCAAAAGATTTCTGTACGTATCGTAAACGAAGTCGACCACGTTAACCGCATCGTCTACGACATTACAAGTAAACCACCCGCAACCGTTGAGTGGGAGTAAAACAATCAAACACAAAAGAACTCTGAATCAGATTCAGAGTTCTTTTTTAGGAAAGCACTTCTGCTTTCCTTTTTTATTTGCGTTTTTTCTTCGCTTTTTTCATTTTGTTGGCCATGCGTTTCATAGACTGTTTCATGGCAAATTCACCAATTTTACCTTTGAGTCCGCCACCAAACATCTGGCTCATATCTGGCATGCCTGCTCCTCCGAGACCTGACATATCCGGCATTCCACCTTGTCCCATCATGCCTTCAAGGGCAGACATATCCATCCCTCCCATATTTGGCATATTTTTTGGAAGGTTATTTGGGTTGATTCCCATCTGCTTCATCATCTTGTTCATATCCCCAGACATGACACCTTGCATGAGCTGTTTGGCCTGGTTAAAGTCCTTGATAAATTTATTGACTTCGACAAAGGTATTTCCAGAACCTGCAGCGATACGACGGCGACGACTCGGATTTAACAAATCAGGATTTTCACGCTCTTCAGGCGTCATAGAAGACACAATGGCGCGTTTTCGCGCAATCTGGCGCTCATCCACCTTCATATTTTGAAGGGCAGGATTATTAGCCATACCTGGAATCATCTTGAGCAAGTCTTCCATTGGCCCCATGTTTTGCACCTGATCCAATTGATCAATGAAATCATTGAAATCAAAGGTGTTTTCACGCATTTTCTCAGCCATTTCAAGGGCTTTTTGCTCATCGTATTCCTGTGAAGCCTTCTCAATCAAGGTCAGCATATCCCCCATACCAAGGATACGGCTTGACATACGGTCTGGGTGGAAGGTTTCGATATCTGTTATCTTTTCACCCGTACCAGTGAACTTGATAGGTTTTCCAGTGATGTGACGAACAGACAAAGCTGCACCACCACGAGTATCCCCATCAATCTTGGTAAGGATGACACCAGTTACTTCCAACTGAGCATTAAACTCACGGGCAACATTAGCCGCTTCCTGACCAATCATGGCATCAATGACGAGCAGGATTTCATTTGGTTGAGCCAAAGCCTTAACATCACGAAGCTCATTCATCAAGAGCTCATCAATCTGCAAACGCCCTGCCGTATCGATCAAAACATAGTCGTTGTGGTTGGCCTGCGCTTGCTCCAAACCTTGACGAACAATCTCAACAGCTGGTACTTCTGTTCCAAGTGCAAAAACAGGGACATCGATTTGTTGTCCAAGTGTTTTCAACTGGTCGATGGCGGCTGGGCGGTAAATATCCGCAGCAATCATCAAAGGACGTGCAGTTTCTTCCTTCTTGAGTTTATTAGCCAGCTTACCAGCAAAGGTCGTTTTACCAGCCCCCTGCAAACCGACCATCATGATAATGGTTGGAATTTTTGGTGACTTGATAATTTCTGCCGTATCGGAACCTAAAACAGCTGTCAATTCCTCATCAACGATTTTGATAATCTGTTGGGCTGGATTGAGGGTATCAATGACCTCGTGTCCGACTGCACGTTCACGAACCTTCTTGATAAAGTCCTTTACAACAGGCAAGGCAACGTCGGCTTCCAGCAAGGCCAAGCGAATCTCTTTGGTTGCTTCCTGGACATCAGCCTCAGATATTTTTCCTTTTTTACGTAGATTTTTAAAGACGTTCTGTAAACGTTCTGTTAAACTTTCAAATGCCATTTTTCTTCCTCTTATTCTCTATTATCAATACTTGTTAAAATTTCTATCTGCTCCAGCAGAAAGTCATCCTTGGGATAACGCTCCAAGATCTGGTCAAAAATCTGACTACGAACAATGTAGTCCGAATACATGTGCAGTTTCATCTCATAATCTTCTAGAATCTTTTCTGTCCGCTTGATATTGTCATAAACAGCCTGACGACTGACACCGAACTCTTCAGCAATCTCAGCAAGACTGTAATCATCAGCATAATAGAGTTCAATATAGTTCATCTGCTTGTCTGTCAAAAGCGCCGCATAAAATTCAAAAAGGGCGTTCATACGATTGGTTTTTTCGATTTCCATAACTTTTATTATACCAAAAAAACGATTATACTGCTAGAGTAGAAGCACTTCAAATAGAATAAGAAAAAAAAGAACCTTGCAAGGCAAGATTCTTTTAGTGTCTGACTTAAATAATTGTTCTTCTGGGAACTTAATCGAATTAAGCTTCGATTTCTGTAACCATACCTGAACCAACAGTACGTCCACCCTCACGGATAGAGAATGTAGTACCTTGTTCTACGGCGATTGGGTGGATCAACTCAACGTCGATAGTCACGTTATCACCAGGCATTACCATTTCAGTACCTGCTGGAAGTTCGATTGAACCTGTAACGTCAGTAGTACGGAAGTAGAATTGTGGACGGTAGTTGTTGAAGAATGGAGTGTGACGTCCACCTTCTTCTTTAGTAAGGATGTAGACTTCACCTTTAAATTTAGTGTGTGGGTTGATTGAACCTGGTTTAGCGATAACTTGTCCACGTTCGATTTCGTCACGTTGAACACCACGAAGAAGGACACCTACGTTATCTCCGGCAAGACCTTCGTCAAGTTGTTTACGGAACATTTCAACACCAGTAACAACTGCTTTTGAAGTTTCTTCTTTGATACCAACGATTTCGATTTCATCGTTGACACGAACAGTACCACGGTCGATACGTCCTGAAGCAACTGTACCACGTCCAGTGATTGAGAATACGTCCTCGACTGGAAGAAGCAATGGTTTGTCAGTGTCACGTTCTGGTTCTGGAATGTACTCGTCAACAGTGTTCATCAATTCCATGATGATGTCTTCGTATTTAGAGTCACCTTCAAGAGCTTTAAGAGCTGAACCTTGGATAACTGGAAGATCGTCACCTGGGAAGTCGTATTCTGAAAGAAGGTCACGGATTTCCATTTCAACCAATTCAAGCAATTCTTCGTCGTCAACCAAGTCAATTTTGTTCATGAAGACGATAAGGTGTTTAACACCAACCTGACGTGAAAGAAGGATGTGCTCACGAGTTTGTGGCATTGGTCCGTCAGTTGAAGCTACTACAAGGATAGCTCCGTCCATTTGGGCAGCACCAGTGATCATGTTTTTAACGTAGTCCGCGTGTCCTGGAGCGTCGATGTGAGCGTAGTGACGTTTTTCAGTTTCGTACTCAACGTGTGCAGTGTTGATAGTGATACCACGTTCGCGTTCTTCTGGAGCAGCATCGATAGACGCATAGTCTTTAGGTTGGTTAACTGATGAAGGCAAGCGACGTGCCAAAACAGTTGTGATAGCTGCAGTTAGGGTAGTTTTACCGTGGTCAACGTGTCCAATAGTACCAATGTTAACGTGTGGTTTACTACGATCGTATTTTTCTTTTGCCATTTGAGTAAAAGCCTCCAATAAAATATATTTTATAGATAGACAGTAGGCAATACAGTCTAACTTTCCTTACTATTTTATCAAATTTCTGCTAAATTGCAAGTGTTTTACACATATTTTGTGAATTAATCTAAATCTTATCAAATCCTGTTCTTCTGCTTCTTTATGGCAATATGAATTCAAACTTATTTTGTTTGGAAGATAGTATTTTCAACAAAAAAATCAGGTCTCCCTGATTTTAATTTGATTCTGTTTTTTCCAATTCCTTAGCTTCTTTATGGTTTTCATATAATTTCGCTAGGAACTTAGTAATTTCTTTAAAAATAGAATAAGTAGGTACTGCTACGACCATCCCTATGACACCGTAGATATTACTTGACAGTAAAAGGAGTACCAAGATCGTAATCGGATGTACTTTCATAACTCCTCCAACGATACGTGGATAGAGAACATTCCCATCAATCTGTTGAATAATAAGCATATAAGCAACCGCAATCAACATACGATGAGGATCTGTGAACACATTCGCAATCACCATTGGAATCAAGCCAATACTTGGACCAACATAAGGAATCAAATTTGCGATTCCAGAGAAAATAGCAAAAACTAGGGCGTACTTTAATCCGATAACGCTATAGCCAATATAGGCTAAACATCCAATAATAACCGCATCAATCGCAATTCCACTGATATAGCGCGCTATAGTTGTATTGAGATTGGTTAAAAGGCTAGAAAGATTCAATTTGTCATGTTTTAAGACGGTACGTTCCAACATTGGTAGCAACTTATGACCATCCAACAAGAAATAAATCAAGAATACAGGGGTCATAATGAGAATCAGTACCGTACTAAACAAGGCTGAAAGAACGCTTCCTAAACTGTTGCTGACGCTATTCAGGATATTCTGGAGGATATCCACATAGGAGAGATTAAGTTGTTGAATTGTTTGTTGAATATCAATATTTTGGAAGACTGGATTCATGGACAAATCGATGATCAAATCTTGTAGTCTACTATAGATGTTTTGACTAGAAATAATCAAGCTGGTCAACTGATTAATCAAAATCGGCAAGAGATAAACGACCCCTACAACGATAGCACCAATCAAGGCACAAAGAGTGACCAAGACACCAATTAGACGATTGATCTTACATCTCTTTTCTAAGAAAGTAACGACTGGATTTGTAATGTAGTAAAAAAATCCACCAAGCAAAAATGGAATCATGATGGTATTCACAACCGTCACGAACGGAGTAATGATGGCTCCCATTTCTCTCCAAAGATAGAAAATCAGTGTTAATAATAAAATTTCAGCTGTCCAAAAAAATAATTTGTTTCTACGGAACATAGGTATCCTCCTTCTCTCTATTTTACCATATTTCTGAAAAAGATAAGATGGCTTTAGTATAAAAGCGAGAATATTTTTTTTCTTTATGATAAAATAAAGCTAATATGAAAAAAATAATTTTATCTTTTATGACACTTTTAGTTCTTGGAACAGCTTCTACTGTTTCTGCTCAGGAGTTTGATGTTGCTGCTAAACATGCTATTGCTGTCGAGGCTACAACTGGAAAAATCCTCTATGAAAAAGATGCAAATCAGCCTGTAGAAATGGCTTCTATTACAAAACTGGTTACAGTTTATCTGGTCTATGAAGCTCTGGAACAAGGAACTATCAGCCTATCTACACCTGTTGATATTTCGGACTATCCTTACAAACTTACAACTAATTCTGAGGCGAGTAACGTCCCTATGGAAGCTCGAAATTATACTGTTGAACAACTATTAGAGGCTACAATGGTATCCAGCGCGAACAGTGCTGCGATTGCGCTAGCAGAAAAGATTGCTGGTTCTGAGAAAGACTTTGTAGACAAGATGAGGGCTAAACTTCTTGAATGGGGAATTCAAGATGCAACTATTGTAAACACAACTGGTTTAAATAATGAGACCCTTGGCGATAATATCTATCCTGGTTCAAAGAAAGACGATGAAAACAAGTTGAGTGCCTACGATGTTGCAATCGTCGCTCGTAACCTCATCCGAGATTATCCTCAAGTTTTGGAAATCACCAAAAAGCCAACTTCTACCTTTGCAGGGCTTGAAATCCACTCAACCAACTATATGTTGGAGGGAATGCCTGCCTATCGTGGTGGTATTGATGGACTAAAGACAGGTACAACTGATAAAGCTGGTGCTTCATTCGTTGGAACAACTGTTGAGAAAGGGATGCGTATTATTACAGTTGTTTTAAATGCAGATCAACAAGATACCAACCCTTATGCGCGTTTTACCGCAACTTCTGCACTTTTAGATTATATTTCTGCAAACTTTGCCTTAAAAACTGTTGTTCAGAAAGGTGAAGCATACAATGATAGTAAAGTAACAGTTCTGGATGGTAAAGAAGACAATGTGACAGCTGTCGCTAAGTCAGACATTTCCATCGTCCAACGCATCGGAAGTGGTACTACACCTGCTCTCCAATTCACACCAAAATCAACATCAGAAATGGCTCCATTGAAAGAAGGCAAGGTTGTTGGTACTCTAACCTATGATGATCAAGATTTGGTCGGTCAGGGCTATCTCACTTCCGACAAACCATCTTTTGAAATGGTTTCTGAAAAGAAAGTAGAAAAAGCCTTCTTTTTGAAGGTTTGGTGGAATCAATTTATCCGCTTTATCAATGAAAAACTATAAAAAAATCGCGAACAATCGCGATTTTTTCTTTATTTCATTTCTTTAAATGCTGCTTCTGCATCAGCATTGCTAATAGCACCAAATTGGATTTTTCCGATTTTACCTTGACTGTCAATCAAGTATTCCGTTGGAATACTACGAATTTGGTAGGCTTGGAAGGTGGTTGCTTGCGTATCATATAGAACTGGTATATCCTTGTAGCCTTGTTCTTGGTACCATTTTGGAAAATCTTGAACTGTTTTTTCACCTTGTAGACCTGGTGCAATAACACTCAAGATTTCAAAGTCTCGATCTTGTTTAGCAGCTAATTCCATCAACTCAGGCATGCTTTTTTTACATGGTCCACACCAAGAAGCCCAGAATTTCAAATAGACCTTTTTCCCTTTATAGTCTGATAACTTCACTTCTTTGCCATCCATAGACTGTAAGGTAAAGTCTGGTGCATCTTTACCGACTGCGATTTGTTGTACAGCAGGTTGTTTTGGACTGCTTGTCTGTTTGGTTTCTTTTTCACCACAAGCAATCAACAAGAATAGAGACATGAGACTCAATCCAGCAAAAATAACTTTTTTCATTTTTTCTCCTTTTATCCAAGAATTCCTGACAAGGCATTTAACTGCCCTAGCATTAATAACAATCCCATCAAAATAATCAAAGCTCCCCCGATTTTCTTTAGTAAAATCATATGGGGTTTTAATTTACTAAAATAGGGCATAATCCAGCCCGAAGCCAAGGCCAAAACAATGAAAGGAAGGGCCATTCCCAATGTGTATACTAATGTTAACACGGCTCCTTGCCAAGCACCATTGCCACCGGAAGCTGCTAGGGCCAAGACCGAACTTAAGACTGGTCCGATACAAGGGGTCCAACCAAAACTAAAGGTTATCCCAAGTAAAAAGGCTGACAGATAGTGATTAGACTTTGATTGTTTGAAGGTGACTGTCTTTTGAACCTCCAGTTTATTGAAATGCAAGATTTCCATCTGGTGAAGTCCTAAAAGAATAATGACTATTCCCATAGCATAACGAAACCAGTCTGCATAGAGCATGTGCCCTAGGAATCCAGCTCCAAATCCTAAAATAAAGAAAATGAGGGAGATTCCTGCAATAAAGCACAAGGTCCGAATTAAGCCCGACCATGCAACATCTCTTCCAAAAAAGCGAAAGCTTTTCGAATTTCCCTGATCATCCAGTAAAATACCAGCATAGACAGGTAGCAAAGGAAAGATACAGGGTGAAAAGAAGGACAGGATACCTGCTAAAAAAACGGATACTAGAAATATAATCGACTCCAACGAATTACCTACTTTCTCAAAATTCTAATCCTATTTTACTACAAAAGAATAAATTTGTAAGAAGTCCGCTACGCTTATTTATTTTGATAAAATTTGACACAAAAAAAGTAGCTAAGCTCCCTTTATTTTAATACGTTCCTTCTTCACCTTGACTAGTCAAGATAACAGGGCCGTCTTTGGTAATCACGAACTGATGTTCATATTGGCAAGACAGGCCGCCATCTATAGTCTTATGAGCCCAGCCAGTCTTCATATCTGTATCAATTTCCCAGTCACCAGTATTAATCATGGGTTCAATGGTTAGTACCATTCCTTCACGGAGACGGAGTCCACGGCCTGCAATACCGTAGTTAGGAACCATTGGCTCTTCGTGCATAGTTGGACCAACACCATGACCAACCAAATCACGTACGACACCGTAACCGCGACTTTCAGCATATTCTTGAATGGCCGCACCGATATCACCGATACGATTGCCGACAACTGCTTGCTCAATCCCTTTATACATAGCTTCCTTGGTCACATCCATCAGGTTTTTCACTTCTTCAGACGGTGTACCAACCGCATAAGCCCAACATGAGTCAGCTAAACCACCAGTATAACTTTGGGTGTATTTTTTCATTTGCTCAACATTGTTGAAGTTAAGTTTAGAGACATTGAGGTCGGATTTGGCAATCGGACCACCCAGTACCATGTCAACCTTGAGCAAATCGCCATCTTTCAAGATGTAATGACGTGGAAAAGCGTGAGCTACTTCGTCATTGAGAGAGCAACAAGTGGCATAGGGGTAATCCATAACTGCACCATCCACACCAATCTGTAAAGGAAGGAAATTCTCCTCTTTACAACGTCGACGAACGTACTCTTCAACTTCCCACATATCCACGCCTGGCTTAATCAAATCACGTAAGCCAATATGGATACTTGCTAGGAAATCACCAGCCTTGTCCATGGCTTCGATTTCACGTGCTGATTTTAAAGTTATCATTTTTTCTCCTAGATTCTAATTAATTTTAACTGTAACATTTGCTTTTGAAACAATCTGATGCCCATGATAAATATCATAATCAATAATGGCTGAGCGTCTCGTGTGGTGAATAATACGAGCCTGAATCCGCAGAGTATCATCTATCTGCACAGCCTGCAAGAAATAAATCAGCATCTGCTCTATGATAAGATTGCGCCCGCTATTGACAACAAGGTCTTGGGTCATGTGATTAAGGATTTCAGCCAAGACACCATTAGCAAGGACACCATTTTTCTCCAACATGAAGGGCTCAACAGTAATGACGACCTCATCATGGTGATAAGAGAGTTTTTGCCCGATTTGCTCTGAGAAAGTCGGCAAAGCAGAAACTTGAGAACGGCTCATCTTTTCCATGACATCTCGTCGTGTTACGACACCGAGCAAGGTTTGGTTACTTCTGACAACGGGAACCATCTCAAAGTCTTCTGCGATCATTCGTTGACTGACATTGGCAATATTGGTCGCTAAGCCAGTTACGAAGATACTTCGCGTCATCACCTTGTCAATCGTCGTGCTGGGGGATTTATCTCCTGCGTCACGCATAGTAACAACCCCGACAACCACTTGGTGTTGGTTAATGACTGGGAAACGACTACTTCTGTTCTTACGAACCAAATCTAGATAGTCTTTGACCGTATCCGTTTCTCTCAAAAAACCATACTCATGACTTGGACGATAGAGCTTTTCGACTGTCAGAATATCGGTTTTGATTTGAACATTTGAGAGGGCTTTGTTAATCATGGTCGCTACTGTAAAAGTGTCATGTTTACTCCTCAGAACTGGAATCCCTTTTTTATTAGCCAACTCAAGAACATCGTCCTGAACATGAAAACCACCCGTAACGAGGACTGCATTTTCATTTTCCAAGGCTAAAAGTTGAATACGAGTACGGTCTCCTACGATCAAAAGACCGCCATCATGGAGATAAGACAGGATATTTTGCTCTGTCATAGCCCCAATGGAGAATTTACTAAACTCTCTCTCAAGCCCTTCCTGACCAGCTAAAACTTCAGAGGAGGTGACTTCAGCAATTTCAGCATAGGTTAGCCTCTCAATAGCCACTTTTTGGGACTTGACCCGTATGGTTCCACTACGTGGCCGAGTTTCAACGATGCCACGATTTTCAGCTTCTTTGATAGCTCGGTAGGCTGTTCCGTCACTAACACCTAGGTGATTGGAAATACTGCGAACACTAACTCTCTTCCCAATTGGTAACTCTTCCAGATAGGACAAAATTTCCTGGTGTTTACTCATTGAATTCTCCTTTTATGTATCGAAATTCAAGATAGTCCCTCATTTTTCGTGTATAGCGATCGCTCCCCTTAAACTGTCGTACGAGGCTAAAGCCCGATTTTAAGGCTACTTTTTGACTAGCTTGATTCTCCAAATGAGTGATGATGGATAATTGTTTTAAACCAAATTCTTCAAATGAAAGCTGACATAGCTTGGTAACCACTTCTGTCATAAAACCTTGTGACCAAGAATCCTTTTTTAAGAAGTAACCAATTTCTGCTTCTTTTTTGATTTCATCAATCTTTTCAAATTTAATGGAGCCAATCATTTCCTGATTTCCTTGGAGACAAATTGCCCAAACCCCTAGAGGATTCTTCATAAAATAGTTAGCAAGTGCGTACTGACTTTCTTCCAAACTTGCTTGACTTGGAAAAATAAACTGTAAATTCTCAGGGTTTGAAGCAATGTCGAAAAACGCTTGACTGTCACTAAAAAAGAAAGGACGCAAATACAAGCGCTCCGTTTCAAAAAAAGAAAACATTGCTAATTTGGTCCAAATATTCATAATCACCTCAACGGCTTAGTCTTCAACGAGTGTAATATCCGCTCCAAGACTACGCAATTTTTCAATAATATCTGAGTAGCCACGAAGGATAAACTCAATATTCGTTATTTCAGTCTGGCCTTGAGCCATCAAGCCAGCGATGACAAGTGCAGCACCAGCTCGCAAGTCTGTAGCTTTTACACTTGCTCCGTGTAAGTTACGACCACCGTTGTAGATAATGTGATCATTTGTAGTCGTAATATCCGCATCCATTTTCGCTAACTCAAAGACATGATTGACACGTTTCTCATAAATCGTATCAATAATGGTTCCACGACCTTGAGCAGTTAGTAAAAGGGGCGTGATAGGCTGTTGCAAATCGGTTGCGAACCCAGGATAGGGTGCAGTTTTGATATTAATGGCCTTCAAATCAGACTGTTCTTCAACGAAGATACTGTCTTCTGAGACCGTCATACGAACGCCCATTTCCTCTAGTTTGGCGATAAAGCCTTCTAAATGTTCATAGAGAACATTGTTAATACGAATTCCTTTTCCTACCGCCGCAGCAAGTGAAATATAGGTTCCAGCTTCTATACGATCTGGGATTACTTGGTGACGAGTTCCATGAAGTTTCTCGACACCATCAATAATGATAATATCAGTCCCTGCACCACGAATATGGGCCCCCATGTTGTTCAAAAGGGTAGCAACATCGATAATTTCCGGTTCACGAGCCGCATTTTCAATGACAGTACGTCCCTTAGCTTTAACCGCAGCAATCATCGTGTTAATCGTTGCTCCAACGCTAACGGTATCCATGTAAATACTTGCGCCATGAAGCCCCTTACCTTGGGCAGATAAATTCATATTATCTCCCTCATAGCTAACCTTAGCACCCATGGCTTCAAAGGCTTTTAAGTGAAGATCAATCGGACGAGGTCCCAGATCACATCCGCCAGGAAGGCCAACTGTAGCTTCACCAAAGCGACCTAAAAGACTTCCGTAGAAATAATAAGAAGCACGCAAGCTATTAATCTTACCATAAGGCATTGGAATGTTTTGAACACCTCTTGGATCAATCTCCAAGACATCATCATAACGCTTAACAGTCGCCCCCATAATTTCCATGATTTCGACAAGACTAGCAACGTCTGAAATATCTGGAACACAATCTAAAGTGACAATATCATCTGATAAGATAATAGCTGGAATAAGCGCAACGACACTATTTTTAGCACCACTAATGGTGATCTCACCTTGCAATGGACGTCCACCATTGATGACAATTTTTCTCATGTTATACTCTTTCAAAATTTACTAAAAAGGTCTTTTCTTTCTATTATATCATAATTTTCAGTTTTTTCCCATTCCTATTTACTAAATACCATCTCATTTTGATAAAAAAAGACCTATCACTCAAGCTTTTCAGCCTGAAATGATAGGTTTTAATGTTAGATTAACGTACTGTACGGATACGCATTGTGTTTGTACGAACAGCTTCGCCAAGTGGCACACCTGCAACGATAACAATATCGTCACCAGATTCTACGAGACCTGCCTCAACTGCTTTACGTTCAGCGATTTCGAACATATCATCAGTTGATGATGGAGCTTCAGTCAACATTGGGATAACACCCCAGTTCAACATCAATCCACGCTCTGTCAATTCGTCGAATGTCAATGCCAAGATATCAGCATTTGGACGGTATTTAGAAATCAAGCGAGCTGTGTGACCAGTCTTAGTAAGGGTAACAACCAATTTGATGTTCATTGAGTTTGTAGCATCTTTAACAGCTGAAGCCATAACTTCTGTCTTAGAGTTACGTTCAAATGTATCTGAGTTTAAACGTCCGTATTCGTTAAGAAGAGTTTGAGCGTTCTTGTCGATTGTAGCCATTGTACGAACAGACTCAAGTGGGTATTTACCGTTTGCAGACTCACCTGAAAGCATTGTAGCGTCAGTTCCGTCGATAACAGCGTTAAATACGTCTGATACTTCTGAACGAGTCGCACGTGGTTTTTCAGTCATTGTTTCAAGCATGTTTGTTGCAGTGATAACAACTTTACCAGCAGCGTTAACTTTAGTGATGATCATTTTTTGGTAAACTGGAACCATTTCGAATGGTACTTCGATACCCATGTCACCACGAGCAATCATGATACCGTCAGCAGCTTCAATGATTTCGTCCAAGTTATCGATACCTTGTTGGTTTTCGATCTTAGCGAACAATTGAACGTGACCGTTACCAGTTTCTTCACAGATAGCACGAACTTCGTTTACGTCTTTTGCAGTACGAACGAATGAGATCGCGATGAAGTTGATACCTTGTTCCAAACCGAAGCGGATATCAGCGTTATCACGTTCAGCAAGAGCTGGGAAAGGAATTTTAGTGTTAGGGATGTTTACACCTTTTTGTTTAGCAATAACACCGTCATTTTCAACTTCAACGATGAATTCACGACTTGCGTCGTCTTTTTCTACAACGCGAAGACCCAATTTACCATCGTCAACCAATACTTGACGACCAACTTCAACGTCATCATAGATATCAAGAGCACCAGCAACGTTCAATGCAATCACTTCACGAGTTGATTTGATTCCTTGTTTAGTTGCAACACGGATTTTTTCACCAGTTTTGTATGAGTACTCTTTAGCTTCACCTTCGAACAATTCAGTACGGATTTCTGGACCTTTAGTGTCAAGAAGGAAACCAACTTTTTTACCTGCAAGTTTTTCTGCAAGTTTAACAGTTGCCATACGGTCACCTTGTTCTTGGTGGTCACCGTGTGAGAAGTTGAAACGGAAAGTGTTAGCTCCTGCTTCAATCAATTGAGCAATGTTTTTAGCTGAAGCTTCAACGTCAAGTTTTTCACCCCAGTATCCGTCATCACCGAATTTTTTACCACCACGGATTTCTACCGCAGGACCCAAAGTTGCAACGATTTTTACACGTTTGTTCATGATTTTTGTGACTCCTTTATATAATTCGACCTTTAATGGTCATTTTACCAGATTAGTTAAAGTTGATTAGGACAAGTTCTTGTTCAAGTCAGAAAGTTCAATATCAGCTTTGTGAGGGTTGTTAACGACAATTTTACCATCAGCTGTTAAGCTAAACAAAGCTCCCTCTTCTGCTGTTCCAAGAATTGGATTTTCAACCATTTTCTCGTTACGAATACCGACAGCAACACCACCGATTCCTTGTTTAAGGAGTTTAACAGCGTGTGCGCCCATACGAGATGCCAATACACGGTCACGAGCAGTTGGTGAACCACCACGTTGGATGTGACCAAGTTCTGTGACACGAAGGTCACTTGTATCTCCAGCTTCTTTTAGTTTTTGACCAAATTCAGCCGCTGACATAACACCTTCTGCCAAAACGATAATATTGTGTTTCTTACCGTGTTCATATCCAGCTTTGATGCTTGCTACGATATCTTCAAATTTGAACCCTTCTTCAGGGATGATGATTTCGTCAGCACCAGTTGCGATACCTGCCCAAAGAGCGATATCACCAGCGTTACGTCCCATTACTTCAACAACGAAAGTGCGACGGTGACTTGATGATGTATCACGAATCTTATCAATCGCATCCATAGCAGTCGTAACTGCAGTATCAAATCCAATTGTGAAATCAGTCCCTACGATATCGTTATCAATAGTTCCTGGAAGTCCGATAGCTGGGAACCCATGTTCCGTCAAGCGCATAGCTCCATGATAAGATCCGTCACCACCGATAACTACGACACCTTCGATACCGTGTTTTTTCAATTGCTCAATCCCTTTAAGTTGACCTTCGAGTTTTGCAAACTCAGGGTAACGAGCAGAGTGAAGGAAAGTACCACCACGTGAAATGATGTCTCCTACTGAAGCAGCATCAAGTGGATAAATTTCACCGGCAACCATACCTGCGTATCCATCATAGATACCAAAAACTTCCATTCCTTCTGAGATTGCTTGGCGAACTACTGCACGGATGGCAGCATTCATACCAGGGGCGTCTCCACCACTGGTCAAAACAGCAATACGTTTCATTTGGTTATGCTCCTTTTTCTTTTAACATTCTTACTGATTATACCACATTTAAATCGAAAATTCTTCTATTTTCCGTATTTTTAGCGATAAATCGTTTTCATAGCAATTCCCTCTAATTTTTCCTGTAGAGCAGAATCTTTTCTTACAAAATGTTGTGTAGAAACAACCGTTTTTCCTTCCTCTTCATACCTGATAATGACAGGAATTGGGCCTTTGTATTGTTCTAGAATATTTGAAATCTCTTTATCGTATTCATGATTTTTAACTTGAATCCAGAATCGTTCCGCCACTGCTTCTTTCAAATCTTGTGCAATCATTTGCAGACGACCATCTCGAGATTGAACTTTGCCATTGATGTAGTAAAATTTCCCTTCGGATAAATTGGAAGCAAATTTTCTATATTGGTCTGAAAATACAGTTACATCCATCCGAGACTTACTATCATGAACCTGTAGAAAGGCCATACTCTCGCCTTTTTTGGTTCGAATCACTTTAATCTTTTGAACTTCAACTAGGAGAGTGGCTTGAGCTCCCTCGGTTAGATTAGTGATTGGCGTCGTTGGATATAGAGCTTGTTTGGCAAGAGTTTGGAGAGGATGTGAACTGATACCTACCCCAATCAGTTCCTGCTCTTTGTAAAATTTCTCTGCCTCAGTAAAATCATCAGCTTCAGTCCAACTATAATTTGTATCTGCAAAAAGTCCACCTAATTCCTCAACAAAAACAAATAAGTTTGGTAGGTTGACTAAGATTTTCTGACGATTCTTGTCAAATTCATCAAAAAGCCCCAGTTCAACCAAAGGCGTCAAAAGCGACAGTTTCTTGTAATTCTTGGGAAGACGTGTGACGAAATCTTCAATGCTTGAGAAGGGACGATTTTCAATAATCCAGTAAGACAAATCTCTCGGCATCCCTTTAATAGCTTTCAAACCAAGATAGATTTTCTTCTGAGAAATCTTATCATGATAGGGAATGCTGTTGATTGCTAAGGGAGCTACTTCAAAGCCCATCTGCAATGCATCTACAATGTAATCACTGCTAGAATAGTTCAACATAACTTGGAAGAAAATAGCAGGGTAGTGTGTCTTGAAATAAGCTAGTTGGAATGCCAGTGCTGAGTAGGCATAAGCGTGGGATCGGTTAAATCCATAGCCTGCAAACTTTTCCATCACTGCAAAAACTTGGTTGGCCTTTTCTTCTGTATGCCCCAATTTCATAGCTCCTATGATAAAATCTTCCCTCATCAAATGCATCTCTTTAGCATTTTTCTTACCCATGGCTCGTCTGAGAATGTCCGCTTTACCAAGACTGAAACCTCCAAAACGCTGAGCAACCTGCATGACCTGCTCTTGATAGAGCATAATGCCATAGGTTGATGACAGAATGTCCTCCAAGGCAGGGTCTAACACCGTCACCTTTTCTTTACCATGCTTACGAGCCACAAAATTATCAATATAATCACTAGCACCTGGTCTATTGAGGGATGTCGTTGCTACTACCTCTTCGAAGACTTGCGGCTGAACTCGTTTCAAGAGTCGAATGGCGCCAGGTTGTTCAAATTGGAAAATACCTTTCGTATTTCCAGCTGCAAAGAGGGCTAAAGTTTCACTGTCTTCCAGGTCAATCTCTTCGATTTTTAGATGAACACCCTCTGACTCCGCAAGCAATTCCTGCATTTTTTGTACGAAAGTCAGGTTACGTAAACCGAGGAAATCCATTTTTAGAAGGCCATTGGCTTCAACACCATGAGCATCATACTGAGTGATGAGCATATCCTCACCATATTTTAGAGGAATGTAGTCCGTCAAGTCTTGGTCACTCATAACGACCCCAGCTGCATGGATAGAGGTCTGTCGAGGATACCCTTCAATCTTTCGAGCAATCTCAAAAGCTTTTTGATATTCCATTTTGCTATTGATGACCTGCCTAAACTGTAAATTCTTTTCATAGGCTGTCGTTAGCGTATCTCGAAAACTGATTTTTCTCGTAATATTGGTTAATTCGTACTCTGGAACACCATAACGTTTGAAAACATCACGAATTGCCTGTTTTGCTCCAAAGGTCGAATAAGTGACAATCTGCGCCACATGTTGACTTCCATACCGATCACGAACATAGCGAATGAACTCAGGCCTATAAAGGTCAGGGATGTCGATATCGATATCTGGCATGGTGTAGCGCTCACGATTTAAAAAGCGCTCGAAAATCAAGTTCTTTTCAACCGGGTCAATTCCTGTAATATCCAGTGAGTAAGCCACCAGACTACCAACAGCAGAACCACGCCCCATTCCCATATAGTAGCCTTGGGAGCGTCCAAAACGGAGCAAATCCCAAACTACAAGGAAATAATCGTCAAAGCCCATATCATGAATAACAGCCAACTCTTCATTCAGTCGCTCATGATAGATAGCTGAGGTTAGCCCCTTGTCACTCAAGCCTTGCTCAGCTCTCTCTCTAAGTTCTTCGACCGCTGGTCTTTCAGGATTAAAGCGAGGGAGTTTTAAACTTGGGTCGATTTGATAGCTTACATTCTCTATCAGACCTTGGAGATTGGCAAGCGCCTGAGGGAAGCGATTCTTAAACCGTGCTTCCAAGTCTGAGGCTGGTAGAAAGATTCCTTGCTGAGAATGCAGACCCACTTCTCTGAGACTGACATTATCCTTGATTGCTGACAAGATTTGTAAAACCTGTAGGTCTTCTTTTTCAAAAGAGTTGACCTGATAGAGTGGAAGAATGGGCCTAGTAAAGACTTCTTGAGGAGTATCTGGACTGACACCGATAAAATAATTATGCCCCAAATCCAACTGTTCGACCCCATTAAAATAGGGAACAATAATAGCAACATCTTCGAGGTGGGAGGTGAAGTCAGACCAATTTTTCCGTCCAGTCATTTTTAAAGTGGATAACTTCATCAACTCTTGATAACCTTTAGTGGATAGGGCTAGAAAACGTAGAGAGAGATTCTCCTCATCTTTGACCAAGGTCATTTCTAGACCGACTAAAGGTTGAATTCCATGCTTACGAGTTGCTTCGAGAAAATGATAGGCTCCATAGAGATTATCCACATCCATGATGGCAAGGTGAGAATAGCCGTACTCTTTAGCTGTTTGTACATATTTTTCAATCGAAACCACACTTTCCATAAAACTATAAACAGTCTTGGTGTCGAGCTGTGCAATCATTTCTTCTCCTCCTTGCTTTCGTTTTACTACTATTATACCATTTAAAGTTGGATATTGAAGCAACTCTGCACTTTCTTTTCAATATCATCAGTTACAAACTTCTTCTCTTCTTAGTTGTAAATTCTTTATTTTTCAAAGGAAGGAAATGAAAAATTAATATTATATAATAGTTTTAAATGTAAATTTAGATATATTTATACCAAACGAAGTATAATAAAGATAGGAGTTATATGCAGTTTTACATATAAAAATCTCTAGAAAAAGGCTTACTTCTATGGTATTTATTCAGTATTTTATAATAACTTACCAAATAGATATGCTGGTTTAAGAAATTTATTTCATTTAAGTTTATTTATTCCATTTTTCCCTCTTTTTTGATATAATAAATTCAGTTTGTTTTCAAAGGAGAGAAACATGCGTTTTAATCAATTCAGCTATCAACCAACCACTAGTTCTCAACGATTTGAGGAATTAGAAGTTCTTGGTCTAAAGCTGTCACCCCAACTGTCCTTAAAAAGACAGTTTGAAGACTTCATTCGTTGGAGTTTTTTCACTTATTCTAACACGGATTATGCCTTATCGACTTTGGCTGCGGATAAAGAAACAGATTTAGTAACTTTTTTCCAGTCAGACCGTGAGTTAACTGCAGAGATTTTCTACACAGTAGTTTTTCAACTTTTAGGATTTAGCTATCTTGTTGACTTTGAGGATGCCGAACAGTTTCGTAAAGAAACTGGTTTTCCTATTGTTTATGGAGATCTCATTGAAAATCTTTATCAGTTACTCAATACGCGAACGAAAAAAGGAAATACGCTTATCGATCAGCTTGTTAGTGATGGACTCATTTCAGAAGACAATCACTACCACTACTTTAACGGTAAGAGCTTGGCAACCTTCTCTACTCATGATGTCATTCGTGAAGTCGTGTATGTCGAGAGCCGTGTGGATACTGATAAAGACGGACTCCCTGATTTAGTCAAAGTCAGCGTTATCCGCCCACGTTACGATGGTCAAGTACCTGCTCTTATGACTGCCAGTCCTTACCACCAAGGGACCAACGATAAAGCCAGTGACAAAGCTCTCTACAAAATGGAGGGAGAGCTTGAGGTCAAACCGCCCTACACCATTGAACTTGCGGAACCTAAGCTGAATTTAGTCGAACCTCATGGTCAAGTAGAAGTCGTCTCAGAAGCTGAAGAAAAGCTATCTCATATCAATAGCTCATATACACTCAATGACTACTTCCTCCCACGTGGATTTGCCAATCTCTATGTATCAGGTGTTGGAACCAAAGATTCTCAAGGTCTCATGACCAATGGTGACTACCAGCAGATTGAGGCCTATAAAAATGTGATTGACTGGCTCAATGGTCGTTGTCGTGCTTTCACGGACCACACGCGCAAGCGCCAAGTCAAGGCTGACTGGTCAAACGGCAAAGTCGCAACAACAGGAATTTCCTATCTAGGTACCATGTCCAATGGTCTCGCCACCACTGGTGTTGATGGCTTGGAAGTCATCATCGCGGAAGCAGGTATTTCCTCTTGGTACAACTACTATCGAGAAAATGGTCTAGTGACTAGCCCTGGTGGTTACCCGAGTGAGGATTTTGACTCACTTGCTGAATTGACCTACTCTCGCAACCTCCAAGCTGGTGACTATATCCGTGGCAATGAAGCTCATCAAGCAGACTTAGAAAAGGTTAAAGAGAAACTCGATCGCAAGACTGGTGACTACAATCAGTTTTGGCATGACCGCAACTATCTGCTCAATGCTCACAAGGTTCAAGCTGAGGTCGTCTTTACGCATGGTTCCCAGGATTGGAACGTCAAACCTCTTCATGTTTACCAGATGTTTCATGCCCTTCCTAGCCATATCAATAAGCACCTCTTTTTCCATCATGGTGCCCATGTTTATATGAACAACTGGCAGTCAATCGACTTCCGCGAGTCCATGAATGCCTTGTTAAGTATGAAATTGCTAGGACTTGACTCAAGCTATCAACTTCCGACTGTTATCTGGCAGGACAATATCGCACCGCAAAGATGGCAAGATCTTGATAACTTTGGCAAGCAGGATGAACTGCATACCTTCTCTCTTGGAACTGAAGAAAAAGTGATTCAAAACCAGTATGATCAAAAAGATTTTGATCGTTATGGAAAGACTTACCAGACCTTCAACACCGAACTTTACCAAGGAAAAGCTAATCAGATCACCATTGACCTTCCAGTAAGTCAAGACATTCACTTAAATGGGCGAGTGGAACTGAAACTTCGTGTCAAATCGAGTACGAACAAGGGCTTATTATCCGCCCAACTGTTAGAACTTGGACAAAAGAAATACCTGCAGCCTTATCCAGCTGTTTTAAGTGCTAGAACCATTGATAATGGTCGTTACCACATGTTAGAAAATCTCTGTGAACTGCCATTCAACCCAAGTGCCCAACGTGTCATCACCAAAGGCTACCTTAATCTTCAAAATCGAACCAATCTCTTGACGATTGAAGAAATCCAACCAAATGAATGGATGGACTTCAAGCTAGAGCTTCAACCAACTATCTACAAACTTAAAAAAGGAGATACTCTCCGTTTGGTTCTCTACACCACAGACTTTGAGATTACAATTCGAGATAATACAGACTATCAGTTGACTGTTGATTTAGCACAGTCTAGTCTTATCCTACCTTGTCAAAAGGTATAATCTACCAGACTTTCAATTTGGAAGTATTCAAAGGAAAAGTCAATGAATTTGACCATTGAACTACCTATAACCAAAGTTTTCCACTTGAACAGTCGAATCAAACATAAACTTTGTATCAAATCCAGTTCAAATAAGAGTTTTTTAGAAGCCCCTAGATAGAGCTTGGACAAAAGATACTCCCTCTAACCAACATGTGTAACCATTTATCATACACGCTACTAGACCACATGTTGGAAATCTCTGTGAATTAACATTTAGAGTGAATTCACAACAAGCCGTGACAAAAAGCTACCCAAATTGAATGATTCACTGTCATTAAAGAACATCAATGTAGATGAACGGATTGCTACCTAGTTTATCTGCACGCAACTAGTGACAAGTTAAAAGAAGGAGAATCTCTCCATCTAGTTCTTTATCTTACTGACTTTGAAATCATCATACGTGACAATACCGCCTACCACCCGACTGACATTTTCGTTCAGTCCACGCTACTGTACCTTGTAAAAGGAGTACTTACTTTATGAACAAATCAGAACACAGACACCAACTTATCCGCGCCCTCGTTTCAAAAAACAAAATCCACACTCAAGCTGAATTACAAGCCTTATTAGCGGAAAATGATATCCAAGTGACTCAGGCTACCTTATCACGCGATATCAAAACCATGAACCTTTCAAAAGTGCGCGAAGAAGATAATTCTTATTATGTGCTAAATACAGGCTCTATCTCCAAGTGGGAAAAACGTCTTGAAAACTATATGGAAGACGCTCTTGTTATGCTGCGTCCTGTGCAACACCAGGTTATTTTGAAAACTTTACCCGGTTTAGCTCAATCGTTTGGATCTGTAATTGATTCCTTGGCCTTTCCAGATATCGTTGCAACCCTTTGTGGAGACGATGTCTGCATGATTATCTGTGAAGATGCTACAAAAGCGCAAGCTTGTTTTGAGAGTCTTAAAAAATATGCGCCACCATTTTTCTTTAGTGAATAAAACAAATCCCGTGATCAAAAGATCACGGGAATTTTTTATTTCTTTGACTGTGTTTCTTCTTTCTTTGTACGTGCCAATCGAAGAGCACGTTTAGGATTGAGACGATTAAATAATTCTTCTAGTTTCTTTTCATTCCATACATCTGCTGCAGAAACAAAATTTCCATCTGCATCTCGGAATGATATCGGTTTATCTCCCATATCAATCTCCTAGTCTACAAATTCAAACTCAAATTTACCGATTCGGACCAAATCGCCATCTTTGGCACCACGTGCACGAAGGGCTTCGTCAACCCCCATACCACGAAGCTGACGGGCAAACTTCATGACCGATTCGTCACGGTCAAAGTTGGTCATGTTAAAGAGTTTCATGAGTTTTTCACCAGAAAGTACCCATGTCGCATCATCATCACGACTAATCTCAAAGGCTTTTTCTTCCTCGTCAAAGCCATAGTAAGCCTCTTCTTCCATATCGGATTCATCATAAATCGGGAATTCTGGAGTCTTGTCTAACAATTCAGCTGTCGCGTCTAAAAGAGTCGCCAAGCCTTGCTTGGTCAATCCAGAAATTGGGAAGATGGCTGGAAGTTCCTCAAACTCGTCGTAGTTTGCTGCCAACTTTTCCTTGAAAGTTTTCAGATTTTCCTGACTTTCAGGCATATCCATCTTGTTGGCCACGATAATCTGTGGACGTTCCATGAGACGAAGGTTATAGGATTCCAATTCCTTATTGATAGCAAGGTAGTCCTCATAAGGATCACGTCCTTCACTAGCTGACATATCGATGACATGGAGGATAACTCGAGTGCGTTCAATATGACGTAGAAACTGGGTTCCAAGACCAACACCTTGACTAGCCCCTTCAATCAAACCTGGAAGGTCTGCTACTGCAAAAGATTCACCTGACTGTGTACGAACCATACCCAAATTAGGGACAATCGTCGTAAAGTGGTAAGCACCGATTTTAGGTTTAGCTGAAGTGATGACACTAAGCAAAGTTGACTTTCCGACAGATGGGAAACCGACCAAGCCGACATCCGCTAGAATCTTCAATTCCAGTTGCAACTCACGTTCTTGACCTGGTTCTCCATTCTCAGAGATTTCAGGTGCAGGATTTTTTGGAGTGGCAAAACGGATATTTCCACGACCACCTCGACCGCCATGAGCCACGATAAATTCCTGACCATGTTCAATCAAGTCTGTAATGACTTTGCCAGTTTCTGCATCACGTACAGTAGTTCCCTGTGGCACACGAACACGAAGGTCTTCTGCACCACGACCGTGCATTCCTTTTGTCATTCCTTTTTCACCGGAATCAGCCTTGAAATGACGGTTATAGCGGAAATCCATCAAGGTACGCAAACCTTCGTCTACCACGAAAACAACGTTACCTCCACGTCCACCATCACCACCCCAAGGACCGCCATTAGGGACATATTTTTCACGGCGAAAGGCAACCATGCCATCGCCACCATTACCAGCCTTGACCTTAATCTTGGCTGTATCTAAAAACATACTCATATTTTCTTCTCACTTTAAAAAGGCTGGGGAGAACCCAGTCATTAGTTATTGTTTCTATCCTCGTAGCTTGCTTAGAATCTACTAAAAGCTCCAAGCGCAGTTGCAAAGATACCAGCAAGGGTTACAAACAACATGATGAGCACGACAACAAGTGTCACCTTTTCAAACAAAGTTTTTTTACGTTTTCCGTTATCTCCAAAAGCCATAACTTCTCCTTTTTCTATATAATTTTAATTTAATATTCTGTTGAAACTGGTGCAATCAACCATAAAATGATATAAGCAAGGACTCCTGTCCCATAACAAAATGCAAGAACAGCCCAAATGACACGAACAATTGTTGGATCGATATCAAAATAATGAGCAACTCCTGCGCATACTCCACCAATTTTTTGATCTTTCCCACTTCTCATTAATTTTTTCATTTTTTCTTCCTCTTATTCTATTATTTGAATTCGTCTCTCCAATAATCTCTGATGCTAGACAATTGTTTTCGAGACGCTCTTAAAATACGCTTGGATTCTTTTACTGGGCTTGTAACAGCCTGTTGAGGTAGATAGAGAATCGTTTTTAAGAAGCGCTGAGTGACAGGTTGTCCATCATGTAACTCATGTTCAAAGTTATTTGAGATAATAGCATCAAGGTAAAACTCATGAACTCGTTTCCCAAAATTTTCAGCCGAAATCTCGTACAACTTATCCGCCAACTTTTGTTCAGACATATCAGGAGTAGCGATCAATGCTTCAAGGATAGCGCCCGCAAGCTCTCGTTCTCCATAGTAGAGGGTACCAAACATTTTATCATTGATCAGATTTTCAAGATAGGGATTGCCATGAGCAATAACAGGCGTTCCACTGGCTAGACTCTCTAGATAAGTCAATCCTTGGGTTTCACTAGTGGAAGCAGAAATAAAGAAATCTGCCGCCTTATAGTACAGGGCTGTTTCACTTGGAGCAATCATACCTGTAAAAATCACATGTTTTTGTATGTTTAATTTCCCTGCTTGTTCTTTCAGACTGTCCAGATAAGGTCCGTCTCCAGCAACAACCAACTTCACCTTGTCTTCTTCTTTCAATACCTCAGCAAAGGCAGCTAAGACTGCTTGGATATTCTTCTCATAAGAAATACGCGAAAGGCTCAGCAGCATTTTCTCGCCTTCCTGAATACCTAACTTCGAACGAAGCTCTTGTAAGTTTTCCTCTTTGATCTCAGGTCGTTCAAACTTAGCCAGCTCAATTCCAGTTGGGATGACACGCTTTTCAACCTTGACTTTGTATTTCGATAAAAGGTCACGAACAATCTCACTAGGGCAAATCACGCCATCTACATCATGAAGGAAGCCACGCACCAAATATTTTACCATACTCGGACGAATTAGCATGCCCTTAGCAATGTAATGCACATAGTCTTCATATTGGGTATGGTAGGTATGAATAACTGGAATTTTCAATTCTCTCGCAATCCAAATTCCTAACAAACCAAGAGAAAATTCTGTCTGGGTATGAATGATATCGAGTTGATACTGCTTGGCAATTTCAAGCGCCTTTGTAAAACCTCGGTAGGCAAATCGTCGATCCTTAAATGCAAAGAAAGGGACACTCGGAATGCGAATAATTTGCCAATCCTCGTATCGGTTTACGTCTTTATCAGTTGTTGTAAAGATAAAAACTGCATGCCCCTGCTTTTCAAGCTCAGTTTTCAAAGTCCGAATACTAGTCGCGACCCCGGAAACCTGAGGGAAATAGGTATCTGTAAATAAACCAATTCGCATAAATTACCTCACTTTTTGCCCAAAGCAGCCTGTTCTCGATAAAATTTTAACCAGATTTCCAACAAATGCTCCTCAGAGTACTCTTTGGAGATCTCGCGAGCTTTTTCTTTCAAGTCCTTTAAGGCTTCAGGGGCATTCTTGTATTCTAGGATTGCTTCTCTCATCTCGGAAACATCACTTGTAGCACGATAATTCCCATCAAGAATAACCTTATACAAATCCAAATCTCTTAACATAATAGGAGCCTCGCAACTAGCGGCCTCTAAGATAGTCATAGGGAATAATTCATTGTAACTTGGTAGCAAGAATAGATCCGCCATAGCGTAAAGCTCCCGCATCCGTTCCGGTGACACAATTCCAGGGAAAATAAGATTTTTGGGTGGATTGTCCATTATCTTCTTGTAGCGTTCATAACCATCTGTCATCCCACCAAATGAAAAACCACCTGCCCAGATAAAGGTAATTTCTGGCAATTCCTCAGCAAGACGGATAAAATCATCAATTCCTTTACGTTTCTGAACCTGACCCGCACCGATTACGACAAACTGATCTTCCGCAAGATCCATTTCCTTCCGGAGTTGTGCAACCTGTTCAGCTGGTAATGGATGCCATTTTTCTTTGTTTACAAAGTTTGGAATATAAGTTACTTTTTCACGCGGAATACCAGCAGCCACCAAATCCTCGATAAACATGGGATTGACCACCACCAAGTGTTCCATTCGGTTGTAAAAGGAAAAAACATAGCGTTTGACAATTCCTTTTAGGAAAAATGGAATCTTCAAACTCCCCTCAAGCGTATCAGGCAAAAAATGCACATAGCCAATTTTTCTCCCAGAGCGTTTCTTTTGGAAAGTAGATAAATAATAAGGGAAATCAATGGTGTGAAAATGAGTTACATCTGCCTCTACAGGAAGATTCTCCGTAACAATCAACTGGTCTTTGGCATCGCGGTGAAGGAGACTAACCAATTCTCGATAAGCTCCTGACACTCCTTGACCAGCTACTTTTTCACTTGAGCTTAGCATATTAATACGCAATTTTTCGTTTTCCATACCTTTCATTATACCATTTTATTTCCAGAAAATCAGCAAAAGAAAGAAGAGACCAAAGGAAAAAGGATAAAATCACCTTATTTTCCAATCGTCTCTCGCATTTTTCTTAGTCTTTATTTAATTCCTAGGGCGATACGCGCGTATCGGCTCATTTTTTCAACTGTCCAAGCTGGATACCAGACCAATTTAACTTCGGTATTGGTTACCTCAGGCACATCTGTCATCGCATCGTGTATCTGGTCTGTCAAAAGGTCAGCCAGTGGGCAGCCCATAGTTGTCAAGGTCATATCAATTTCAGTATGACCTGTTTCACCATCAAAACGAATTTCATAAATCAAACCTAGGTTGACAATATCAATCCCCAACTCAGGGTCGATGACTTCTTCCAAGGCATTTAAAATGCGTGTTTTGATCGTTTCAATTTGCTCTTCTGTATAAGCCATGTTATTCCTCACTCTTAGTCTTCAATAAAATCACGAAGGGGTTTGCTGCGACTTGGTTGGCGCAATTTTCTCAAAGCCTTAGCCTCGATCTGACGGATACGCTCACGAGTCACGTTAAAGACTTTCCCAACATCTTCAAGAGTACGCATTTTTCCATCATCCAAACCGAAACGAAGGCGCAGAACGTTTTCTTCACGGTCTGTGAGAGTATCCAAGACTTCATCCAACTGCTCACGCAAAACGATACGAGTTGTGTAGTCTACTGGATTTTCAATCACTTCGTCTTCGATAAAGTCCCCAAGATGACTATCATCCTCTTCACCGATCGGTGTTTCAAGTGATACTGGTTCTTGGGCAATCTTTAGGATTTCACGGACCTTGTCAGGTGTCATATCCATACGCTCAGCGATTTGTTCAGGTGTCGGATCTTGACCCAATTCTTGAAGAAGATTTCGCTGTTCACGGACAAGCTTGTTAATAGTTTCAACCATGTGAACAGGAATACGAATGGTACGAGCCTGATCAGCAATGGCACGAGTGATCGCCTGACGAATCCACCAAGTTGCATAAGTAGAAAACTTAAAACCTTTTGAATAGTCAAACTTATCCACGGCCTTCATCAAGCCCATATTTCCTTCTTGGATCAAATCCAGAAACTGCATACCACGACCTACGTATCGCTTAGCAATGGAAACCACCAAACGAAGATTGGCTTCTGCAAGACGCTGCTTGGCTTCGATATCACCAGCTTCAACAGCTAAAGCCAATTCTTTTTCTTCTTCGTTGGTCAAGAGAGGAACAACCCCAATTTCCTTCAAATACATACGGACAGGGTCATTAACCTTGGCAGAAGTTGAGCCAATCAAATCCTCATCACTGAGTTCAGGCTCTTCTTCTGCACTAAGCACACGCGCACTTGGATTTCCTTCATTATCTGTGATAGAAATTCCAGCATCCTGAATCCGTTGCAAAAGGTCTTCAATGCCGTCTGCATCGAGGGTGAAAGGAATAACCAGACTTGAATTGATTTCGTCATCTGTTGCTGTTCCTGTTTTTTTGTGGTTACGGATAAAGTCTGCTACTTGCACATCAAATGTCGTTACTTCTTTTTGTTTTGTTGCCATTATTACTCCATTCTTCTCTTTTGGGAAATCAATCGTTGCAATTCTTCCAAGGCTGTGTCTGTATCTCCTACATGACTAGCTTCCTGCACTTTCTTTTTAATTCTTAAGTTGTCCTTGCTGAGGAGGGCACGGTTTCGAGTCGCTTCGACTTCCACTAGCTCCTGAGGCGACATCTCAGCTGGCAAATCCAGACTAAGCACATGGTACCAAGCATTTTCAACTTCAGGTGTCTGATGAGAAAGCTCCTCTGAGCCGACTTCTCCCTGCTCACTTAATAATTCGTAAAGAATCTGAAATTCTGGGGTATCAAAGAAAAAATCTTCTCTTAATCGATAGTCATTCAAAACAACTGGGTTCTCAGCCATCCTATAGAGGAGATGAGCCTCTGCTCTCATTACTGCTGTCAGTTGCCGCGTTACAGGTAAACTAATCGCTGCTGGAGGTTGCTCCTCTTTAACTCTTTCCTGCCTTTGGACAATCCGACTTTCATTTACAATCTGCTCCACCTGCTGGTAATCAAAAGAAGGTAGATTATCTGCTAGAATGTGGATATAAGAATTCTGGGCAGTGATAGAACTTTCCTTGGCGATTAGGGGCGCAATCTTTTCAATGAACTCAATTTGCGCCTGTAAGTTATCACTATTTTCAGGCTTGAGCTGGTGAATATAGAACTCTATAGGACTGATACGAGTCTTGGTTAAAAGGTAAGCCAGGTCTTCAGCAGAATTCTTTTGCAAATACTCATCTGGATCCATGGCATCAGGTACCCGAACAACCTCCACTGAAAAGTCTTTTAACTCCTCTAGAGCCTTGGCTGTTGCTGCCTGCCCTGCCTTGTCGCCATCATAGCTGAGAACAATTTTTTTGGTAAAGCGTTTGAGGTGATCAACATGTTCCTTGCTTAAGGCTGTTCCCATGGAAGCTACAGCATTTTCTATACCAGCACGGTAGGCTGCGATCACATCCATGAAACCTTCCATCAGATAGAGCTCTGTAATCTTACCTGTTCCCTTTTTTGCCTTGTCCAAATGATACAATTCATAACTCTTGTTAAAAATTGCAGTCGAGCGACTATTTTTATACTTGGCAGTCTGACTATCCGTTTCTTGCCAGATACGACCTGAAAAGGCAATAACCTGCCCCTTGTCATTGGTCAAAGGAAAGATGATCCGTCCGAAAAAAGTATCATAAAATTGATTACCATCTGACAGGTAAAACAAGCCCGAATCCAACAAATCCTTTTCCTCAAACTTGTCAGCCAAACGTTGATAGAGATAAGTTCTCTCTGCTGGAGCCAGTCCAATCTGGAAATGCTTCAGAACATCATCCGTCAAGCCTCGTTTATATAGATAAGCCCTTGCTTCTTCTCCCATCTTGGTCGTCATGAGAATTGCATGGTAAAAACGGGCAGCTTCTTCATGCATATCATATAAAGCTTGATGAGGCGAAGCTTGTTGGGGACGAGACTGAACAGGCATAGCTAGTTGAATACCGACGCGCTCTCCTAAGAGCTGAACGGCTTCCATGAAGGACACGCCTTGGTATTCTTCGATAAACTTAAAGACATCTCCTGAACGACCACAGCCAAAACAGTGATAAAACTGCTTGTCTTCCACAACGTTGAAAGAGGGTGTCTTTTCACCATGAAAAGGACAGAGCCCTAAATAGTTCCGTCCAGCCTTCTGTAAAGAAATCACATCACCTATGACTTCCACAATGTTGGCATTGTTTTTGATTTCTTCAATGACTTGCTTGTCAACCATACACAATACCTCCATCTTATCATAGTTTCACGTAAACTAGTATAGCTTATTTCTGAAAAAAAGTAAACCATTTCATACGCTTTCCGTAATTCTCTTTGCCTTATTTTTCTAGATAGAAAGAGGAGATAAAAAACTCAGAAACACTTCCATGTTTCTAAGTTAATCTTCACTATTTTTTGATGATTATTTAACTCATCTATTCAAATAATTGATAGTAGTCTGAAATCTTCATCTTAGCTTTTTCATCCTTGTTTAAATCTTGGATGATACGGCCTTCCTTCATGACAATCAGACGATTGCCATACTTCAGTGCATCCTCCATATGGTGGGTAATCATCAAGGCTGTTAGATGATCCTTGCTGACAAAGTCATCTGTTAACTCCATCAAAGCAACACTGGTCTTTGGGTCGAGAGCTGCTGTGTGTTCATCCAACAAGAGCAACTCTGGTCGCTTCAAGGTTGCCATCAAGAGACTCAAGGCCTGACGTTGACCACCTGATAGAAATTCAATAGGAGTTTCCAGATGTTTTTCAAGACCATTTCCAACCTTTTCAATGGTAGTCTGGAACTCTTCTCTATGGCTTGAAAGTCTCCTAGGAAGGAGTCCTCTCTTCTCACCACGAAACTTGGCAATTAAGAGATTTTCCGCCACCGTCATACGAGGAGCCGTCCCCATCTTAGGATCCTGAAAGACACGAGACAAATACTTAGCCCGCTTTTCAGGTGAAAAATGCGTCACGTCCTCGCCCATGATACGGATACTTCCACTTGTTAAAGGTAAGGTACCTGCAATAGTGTTAAAAAGCGTTGACTTCCCTGCTCCATTTCCACCTAGGATAGTAATGAAATCATGTTCGAAAATTTCAAGGGAAACATCATTCAGAATGATTTTTTCCTCGTCAAAGCCATTCGTGATGACTTTGGTAGCATTTTTTAATTCTACAATTGCTGTCATTTGCTAAATTTGACTCCTTTCAGGTATTTGCTTTTGAAGGTTGGAATCATGAGGCAAACTGCCAAAATCAAGGCGCTGTACAAACGAAGATAACTTGTATTAAACCCAAGAGCAATCACTCCCCAAACGAGGAACTGATAAGCAATAGACCCTACAACGATGGTCATGAGTCGCTCTGCCAAGGTCAAACTCTTGAACAATACCTCACCAATAATCAAGCTAGCAAGCCCTACGACAATCACTCCAATTCCTCGAGAAACGTCTGCATATCCTTCTTGTTGAGCAATTAAGGCTCCTGCAAGCGCGATAATCCCATTTGAGAGAACCAAGCCCATGAGTTCCATACGTCCCGTATTGATACCAAAGCTACGAGCCATATCAGGATTGTCACCTGTAGCGATGTAGGCTTGACCTAGTTTGGTATCAAGGAAAAAGAGCATAAGGCCAATAACAAGAGCTACAAAGATTAATCCAGTCAGGAGTTGATTGAGATCCGAATCGAAAGGCAAGACATCCTGAATTTGTTTGGTTCCAAGAAGCCCCAGATTGGCACGTCCCATAATCATGAGCATGATGGAATGGCAGGAAGTCATGACCAGAATTCCTGATAAGAGGGTTGGGATTTTTCCTTTGGTATATAAGAGACCTGTCGCCATTCCAGCTAGACAGCCCGCTCCTACTGCAGCTAGGGTTGCTAAAAATGGATTGACTCCCTGTGTTATCAAGGTTACAGCTACTGCTCCCCCAAGAGGAAAAGAACCTTCAGTAGTCATATCTGGAAAATTCAAAATTCGAAAAGTCATAAAGATTCCCAAACCTAAAATCGCCCAGACCATCCCCTGAGAAATAATGGATACTATCATAATCTTTCACTCATTTCTTTCTTTAGTAAAAATGGGAGGAGATGTGTCCAGCTCCTCCTTTATCTTTATTCAATCACTTGTCCTGCTTCTTTTAGAACGGACTCAGGAATGGTGATACCAAGTTCCTGCGCTAGTTTTTTATTAATCACTGACTTACCAGTTGAAAAGACATTAACTGGCGTATCAGCTGGTTTTTCACCTTTCAAAACTTTGGCAATCATTTTACCAGTAGCCACTCCAAGATCGTGTTGGTCAACTACTACAGATGCTAATCCACCTGCTTCTACCATGGCAGTGGCACTTGGGTAGATTGGCTTTTTAGCTGTTTGGTTACTTGAAACAACTGTTGAGAATGCTGATGCGATGGTGTTGTCAATTGGAACCCAAATTGCATCGACCTTGCTTGTCATAACATTGACTGTTGAAGCAATTTCATTTGTTGAAGGAACGGCAAAGGTTTCGACTGTCAAACCTGCTTTTTCAGCATAAGCCTTGAATTCCTCAACTTGTGATTTTGAGTTATCTTCGCTACTTGAGTAGAGGGCTCCGATTGTTTTGACATCAGGTGTCAAAGCTTTAATCAATTCCACTTGTTGTTCTGCTGGGTTGTGGTCTGATACTCCTGTAATGTTGCCACCTGGTTTTTTCAAATCTTTGACTAAGTTAGCACCGATTGGATCCGTTACAGCCGCCATGATAACAGGTAGATCTTTTGTAGCACTTGCAAGTCCTTGAGCAGCTGGTGTTGCAATCCCAACGACAAGGTCGTTCCCGTTTGCCACCAATTGTTTACTCATGGTTGCAACCTTACTCTGGTCACCTTCAGAGTTCATAAAGTCGATTTTTACCTGGTCGTCCTTATAGCCTTCTTCAGCTAGTCCATCTTGAATTCCTTTATAAATCAAATCCAAGGATGGGTGACTAACAAATTGAAGGACACCAACCTTAGCGACCTTTTGCTCTTCCTTAGCTGCTGGCTTGTTCATTGATGAATAAATCAAGCTAGCCACTACCAATACTGCTAATCCAGCGACAATTCCAATCAAACGTTTATTTTTCATTTTTCTTTCTCCTTAATTCTTTTATCTTAACTTTTTAAATCACATCATCAAGCGATGCCATCGTTTAAATTCCAATATCTTTCCTCCCCATAGAAAAAGTCCTCACACAAAAAACTTGTGTGAGGACGTCGATGCGCGGTGCCACCTCAATTATAGGGAATATCCCTATCGCTCTTTCTCGCAATAACGAGTTGCACTGTAAGGTGTGCTCACCGAATTTTTATGATTTCAAATTCTTAAGTACATTCAGCCCAATTTCATCAATTTCATCTATCTGCTTTCACCAACCACAGACTCTCTAAAAAATGAGCAAGATTACTTTCTGAATGTTTAAATTATATCATTTTTCAACTACTTGTCAAGCTTATTTTTAGAATTTTTTAAACAATTCAAAAACTTCCCCTTTATAAAAGAGGAAGTTTGTAGAATATCAGCCTGAATTACGCAAACCGGTTGCAATTCCGTTGATAGTTGTATGGATCAGTTTTTCTTCGTCAGCCGACAATTCGCCGCGACGTTGACGTTTGATCAACTCCAACTGGATGTAGTTCAGGATATTAAAGTAAGGCATACGATAGTTTAGACTGTCTTTTAGGTAAGAGTTTTCTGCCAAGAGTTCGTCATAGCCTTCGATAGCTAAAATAACGTCCTTAGTCAACTGCCATTCATCTAAAATAGTGTAGTAGATAGCTTGTACTTCTTCGTCCTCACAAAGCTTGGCATATTCAAAAGCAATGTTCATGTTAGACTTAGATAAGACCATGTCCACATTGGAAAGCAAAGATTGGAAGAAAGGCCAGTTTTGGTACATGTCACGAAGAAACTCGATATTCTTCGGATCTTGATCTATAAATTCTTTAAAGCTTGAACCCACTCCGTACCATCCAGGGAACATGACACGGCTTTGTGACCATGAGAAGACCCAAGGAATAGCACGCAAACCGCCGATTTCAGTGATGGTCTTACGAGCTGCTGGACGCGAACCGATATTGAAGCTTGAAATAGCCTTGATTGGACTTGATTCAAAGAAATAGTCATAGAAATGTTCATTTCCAAAGACCAAATCACGGTAGATATCATAACTACGGTCTACTACTTGGTCCATGATGGCTTCGTAACGATTTGACGTATTGGTATCACTCTTCTTCTTGGTAATCATACGGTTAATGGCTGCAGAAACCAACATTTCAAGGTTATAATAGGCAGCGTCTTTGTTTCCGTATTTGTTTCCAATGACTTCTCCTTGCTCAGTCAGACGGATACGGTCCTTAATAGACTTGAGTGGTTGAGATGTGATGGCTTCATAAGTTGGTCCACCACCACGACCCACAGTACCACCACGACCGTGGAAGAAGGTAACTTTAACGCCAAATTCATCCCCGATAGCAGTCAGTTGTTGTTGCGCTTTATAAAGGGTCCAACACGATGACAGGTAACCACCGTCTTTGTTACTATCAGAGTAGCCAAGCATGATTTCTTGGTAGTTGCCTTTTGAAGCAATCCATTTTTTAGCCAAAGGTAGAGAGAAATATCTTCTCATAGTCTCTTCTGAGTGATCCAAGTCCTCGATCGTTTCAAAGAGGGGAACAATCTGAACGCGGGCTTTTTGGGCATCCACCAAGCCGACTTCCTTAAGCATAATGGCTAGTTCGAGCATATCGGATACACTGGTTGCGTGAGAAATGATGGTTTGACGAATAACATTTTCACCCAGTTTATCCTTCAACTTGCGCGCAGCTTTAAAGATAGAGAGTTCTTTTTCAAGCAGTTCTGACTTTTCAGCATGAGTCGCTGAGAGGATACGAGGATCTTCTTCCAACTCTTTTAAGAGGAGGGCACATTTTTCGTCTTCAGAAAGGTCGCTATAGTGGTCGTTAATACCAGCTGATGCTAGCAATTCAGCCACACAGGCTTCGTGAACACTAGAATCCTGGCGCATATCAATAGAAGCAAGGTAGAAACCAAAAATTTCGACAGCTTGCATCAACTCGACAAATTCTCCTGAAATCAGGTATTCCCCTTTGTTTTCAAGGAGAGAATCACGAATGGCCAACAAATCTTGATAAAATTCATCTGCAGTGGCATATCTTGGCTGAAGATCCTTGTCTTCAATCAAATAAGCCTTAGTTGCCTGCATCTTAGCTTGGATGTCAAAAAGAGCACGACGATAGAGTTCTTTTTCGCGATAAATGGAGTTATCTTGCGACTTCAGCGCCATCTCACGAACCTTGTCGCTGACATTCACGATGCTGGTTGAAAGTGAAAATTCACGATAAAGATTATAAATCTTTTCATCATAGTAGTTCATGATGACTTCGCACTGAGTCAAGGCTGATTTGTTGAGAGTTTCCGCAGTTACGAAAGGATTTCCATCACGGTCTCCTCCAATCCACATCCCCATAGTAATCGGTTTTGGATGTTGGAGCTCGATACCTTGTTCTTTAGCTAGTTTCTTATACTCAGCCGTTAAACGGGGAACAGCATTCAGGAAAGAACTTTGGTAATACTCCATCACGTTGGTGATTTCGTTGGTTACTTTCAATTTTTTCTCACGAATCATGTCCGTTTGCATGATAATTTCAATGTAACGACGGAGATCCGTGTGCCATTTTTCTTTATTAATCAAGCCGAGTTTGACATCACGGTACTTGCGCAAAAGCGTATGGATATGGTTGGTCAAGTCCAGCATACTCTTGCGTTGTACTTGTGTTGGATGGGCGGTCAAGACAGGAACGACATTTAACTTTTCTAAAATTTCGGCTGCATTTTCTTTTTCAGCTACCATCTTAATCGTTGTAGATAGTTTCCCTAGATAGTCTTGGTCCACATTGTTTTGGTGATTAATCTCATAGGCCAAATCCACATCCTCAGAGATATTAATCAAAAGTGGAAGGATAGAGAAATAGCGTGAAATGTAAATCATTTCTTCATTCGAAAGACTGGTCACTAGGTCATTGAGCCCTTGATAATTCTCGCTAGTTGATAATTCCTTCAACTGAATAATCTTTTCAAAGGTTTCTGGCGCCAGCATATTTTTTGTGATATCTTCTAATAGCTCAGTCAGAATCAAGACTTCTTCTTGGACGACTGCTTTATTACTATAGTTTTCTAATTTTTGAAGAGACATATACTTTCCTTTCCATTCAATCCTTACAGACTTTCATCGGTTTGATTCTCGTATTCTCTGATAAGTTTGGCACGTTTTTCACTTGCGTCAATGTTCAGTACAAGCGCGATGGCTACGGATAATACCAATAGACTGTTCCCACCTTGTGAAAGGAAGGGGAAGGTTACCCCTGTAGAAGGAATCAATCCTGAAATCCCACCGATATTGACAAAGACCTGAACAAGGATCATCCCTCCGACACCAATAGCAACCATGGAGTTAAAAGGATCCTTTGCTCGAATACCAACCAAGATGATTCGCAAAATCAAGAAGAAGAGTAGAGCCAAAATCATACTGGCTCCTACGAATCCAAACTCCTCGATAACAATCGAAAAGACAAAATCCGTATGGGCTTCTGGCAGATAACCACGTTTCTCGATAGAATTCCCTAGTCCCAGTCCGAACCAGCCTCCATTTACCATTGCATAGTAGGAATTTGCGAGCTGGTGTCCTGCACCCGCCAAGTCATTAAAGGGATTAAAGAAGGCACTAAAACGTTTAGCAACGTAACCAAATACAGGAATTTGAGAGAACTTTTCAACCCCAACAAAGCGAATGACAGACAAGACTAACATTGAGCTCCCTGCCAAGAGAGCCAGAATGGTCGAAAACCAACGATAGGCGATCCCACTTACGGTATACATGATGAGCGCCACCAAGACCAAGATGGTCGCATTTCCCAAGTCTGGGAAAATTCCCAAACTACCAATCAGAACCAGCAGAACAAAACGCCAGTCATTAAAAGCTCGAGGTAGCCACTGATTCTGTGTCAAAACCTGGAAGTCATAAACCGCAATCTCATCTTGTTGTTTTGAAAATCGATGTGCCAGGTACCAGATGATGATAATCTTAAGGTACTCTGCAGGCTGAATCGTTACAGGTCCTACAGAGATCCATCCGTATGCTCCATTGACAGGTGTTCCGACCAGTCTCGCCAGAGCTAAAAGAACCATCTCCACAATCATTACGATAAAGATGAGACGCCCATTTCTTAGGAAACCTAATTTTAATTTATAGATTAAGGCAATCAGAATCAAACTAGCTATCCAGAAGATCCCCTGGTTACGCACCAATTGAAAGGCACTTTTTCCTTCTTCGATCAAGGTTGCACTCGTTGTCGAGTACACCACAATCAGTCCCAAAATCGATAAAAGGAAATAAGGAATCAAAATGGAATAGTTTAGTAGGTGCCTTTTACTAATTTTCATATTTCACCACTCTAATAGGAACAGACGCTTCTGTTCCCAATTCCGTTTTATTTTCTAGTTTTGATTGCTATTATACCACTTTTTCAGAAAGAAAAAAACTCTTATCCTTTAATCCTTCGAATTTTACTCATTTTCTAGTATCAGGTATAAAAAAACAAATCTCTTTTGAGATTTGTTTTTTGCTTTCTTAGTTAGATGAAGAGCTGCTGCTTGAGCTTGAGTCACCACCACCGATGTATTGGGTGAAGATGTTTTGGAATGATTGGTCTTTAACCTTGATATTTGCTGCTTGCAATTCTTTACCAATTACTCCTTGAACAAAGGCTGAATCATTTTGCTTTTGAGTCAAGATGATGGTCTTCAATTTTTCTTTATAATCCTCTATATTAGAAGATTTTTCTGTTTTCTTCGTTACTTTGATGATATAGAACTGACTGCTGTAGGCTTGTGTTCCAGTAGCTGTAATCACATCAGAAACTCCGTTCACATCCAAGGCAAAGGCAGCTTTCTTGACTTGTTCTGGAAGTTCTGTAGAAGCAGAGTCAAAAGTGATTTCGCCACCATTTTCTTTTGTCTTATCATCATTAGAGTTGTCTTTTGCTAATTGAGCAAAATCCGCACCTTCTGCTTTGGCTTTTTCAAGCACTTCTTTTGCCTTGTCTTCATTGTCCATACGGATGATTTGAGCAGTTACATCTGGAGTGTACGCTTCGAAAGCCTTTTGGTAGGCTTCGTCTGTCAATTCGCTCTCAGCGGCCTTCTTAACAGCCAATTCAACCAATTTGCTTGTACGAATTTGTGCTTTACGAGTTTCAGGAGTCATACCTGCACGTTGAAGCACGCTGTTATAGCTATCACCGTATTTCTTTTGTTCTTCAGCAACGGCGTCATCCACATCTTTATCCGTTACCTCTGATCCATATTGTTGTTCAAATACTTTTTGGATGGTCATATTGAGCAAGACTTGTTGCGCAGTTGGATTATTCTTTACTTCTTCAAAGAATTGATGTTCTGTAATCACATCACCCTTCATGCTGATCAAATCTTTTCCTTCAGAACTGTTTGAACAAGCTACAAGTGTTGCTACTGATAAAAGTGTGATGGCTCCTGCCATAAGTTTTTTCTTCATGTTTACTCCTTTTTCTAAAAACGGTCGAAAATTTCTCTAGACCGACTCAATCATTATACCATATTTTAAAGCAGATAACTTAAATAAGACTAAAAATACTAGCTTTTAAATTTTTAACGATTCAATTTTTTTCATTCCAAAAAGAACCTGAACAATCGTTCAAGTCCTTTGTTTGTCTTGTATTATTTTTTAGTGACGTCCTTTGTAAGTCAAGCCTGCTAGACCAAGACTTGCAAGAAGGAAACCTGCAAATCCAAGAATTGAATTTTGTTCGCCAGTGTTTGGTAGGGCTTTCGACCCAACTTCAGTCTTGGTATTTAGCGGTGTAGCTTGTGCTTTTGTGGTATCTGCTCCATTGCTATTTTGAGCTGTGGTTGTTGTATTTTCACCACCTACAACAGCAATAGGCATTTGTATGCTACTGTCATTGCGGTTTGCAGCGATATTCTTGAATGTCATGGCATAGATACTAAAGTGATTGGTTTCGAAAGTCACCTTATCTGCATCTTGCTTGAAATCAAGTGCTTGCAAAGCGCCATCTGGGGCAACATAGTAGACATTTTCAACTGGCTTGTCGGCAGAAAGGGTCACTAAAACCATGCCATTTGGCTGGATAGCCTTGCCGTTTGCGTCATATAAATGAATGTCATAAGCCTTATAGCTTTTCGTCTCAAGTGATTTAGCTTTGGTTTCTTCTACCTTGATGTAGCTAACATTTTTGAGCGTTGCCTCTGAGCCACGAACTTGAACGCTTCCAGCTTCGTTTGAAAGGACTCGGCTTGTGCTTGGAGTAGCTGGATTTGTAGGAGTTACAGGAGTTGTTGGGACTGTTGGAACAACTGGTGTAACTGGTTTTGGTGTGTCAGAAGGCTTAGGTGCCGGTTTTACTGCTGGTTTCGGTGTATCTGATGGTTTAGTTTCCGGTTTTACTTCTGGTTTTGGTGTTTCTGAAGGCTTAGGTTCTGGCTTAACCTCTGGTTCTGGAGTCTCTGAAGGCTTAGGTTCTGGCTTAACTTCTGGTTTCGGTGTGTCAGAAGGCTTAGGTGCCGGTTTTACTTCTGGTTTCGAAGTTTCTGAAGGTTTAGTTTCCGGTTTTACTTCTGGTTTTGGTGTTTCTGAAGGTTTAGTTTCCGGTTTTACTTCTGGTTTCGGAGTCTCTGAAGGCTTGGCATCCGCGTTTACCTTCTTATACTTTAGATACATGTAATTGTTATACAAAGTACCACCAAAATATGTATTCATTATCCGGTAGTCCACTTTATAACCAGGCATCCAGCTAGCATACGAAACTACCTCATAGCCCTCAATATCTTTATAAATATTGATGGTCTCTCCAGGGTTTAAAACCCCGATTTCGTGACTTATCTGATCTCCTGTATCTGCATCGAAATAATCGATAAAATATTTGAGGGGCTTCTGCTGTTCTTCATCTTTTGGCCCTGGTTTTGGTGTTTCTGAAGGCTTAGCATCCGCCTTTACCTTCTTATAATCTAGAAACATGTAACGTTCAAACGTTTGACCACCAAAATATCTATTCATTATCCTGTAGTCCACATTATATCCAGGCATCCAGCTATCATTCGAAACTACCTCATAGCCATCAATATTTTTATGGATATTAACAGTTTCACCAGGATTTAATACTCCATATTCTCGAGATATCTCCTCTCCCGTTTCTGCATCGAAATATTCGATAAGATAGTTGATGGGCTCTTGTTTTTCGTCAGCTTTTGGCGCTGGTTCTGGTTTTACTTCTGGTTTTGGTGTCTCTGAAGGCTTAGTTTCCGGTTTTACTTCTGGTTTCGGTGTCTCTGAAGGCTTAGCATCCGCATTTACCTTCTTATATTCTAGAATAATGTATCGATATCCAGAAAAAGACCCAAAATATCTATCCATTAACCGGTAGTCCACATTATAACCAGACATCCAACGACGATTCGTAACTACCTCATAGCCATCAATATTTTTATGGATATTGATAGTTTCACCAGGGTTTAAAACTCCGATTTCTCGAGATAGCCTCTCTCCCGTATCTGCATCGAAATAATCGATACGATATTTGATGGGCTCTTGATTTTCGTCAGCTTTTGGCGCTGGTTCTGGTTTCGGAGTCTCTGAAGGCTTGGCATCCGCATTTACCTTCTTATAGTTTAGAGATATGTATCGATATCCATCCGGAGAATAAGCAAAATATCTATTCATTAACCGGTAGTCCACATTATAATCAGGCATCCAACTACGATTCGTAACTATCTCATAGCCATCAATATTTTTATGGGTATTGATAGTTTCACCAGGGTTTAAAACTCCGAGTTCTTGAGATATCCTATTTCCTGTATCTGCATCGAAATAATAGATACGATATTTGATGGGCTCTTGATTTTCGTCAGCTTTTGGCGCTGGTTCCGGTTTTACTTCTGGTTTCGGAGTCTCTGAAGGCTTAGGTTCAGGTTTCACTTCTGGTTTCGGAGTCTCTGAAGGCTTAGGTTCAGGTTTCACTTCCTCAGCCGGTTTAACCTCTGGTTTTTCTGAATCACTTAGTTTGGCATTTTCTACTGGTTTTGAAGCTGTATTTGGCTTTTCTGCCACATTTGTGTCAGCCTGAACTGTAAAAGCTGGCACTGCACCCAACACCGCAACCGCAAAGGTTGCGATACCGAGTTTAACAATTTTATTCGTTTTCATCATTTCCTCCTTAGGAATGTAGAATTACTTTTTAAGGTATGCATATACTACAAAAGGCATAATTTTTGATTTAGTTTTTCGTAAAGTTCTCCTCAACCACTTGAGAGACAAGGGTTTTGGTGTATCGCGTAAGGACCGTTTGGCGAAACATTCAAAATAACAATGTGAATATTTCAGAAAATACGAATTTAACAAGGTTTTGAGCCTGTGTTGGATTTGTATTTTTTTTGTTTTTTAAGTGTATCGTTTAACAGTCGTTAATCGAAACATATTTACGCCTTCATTGTAGCATTTTGTCTGGTTTTTAGCAAGAAATTTGCGAAAATTTTTTGCGATTATTGGCAATCTTGTTTCGTTCCAAGACTTTATAGATGATTGAGGTCGAAATTCGTTCTGTTTTTGCTATTATTCTGATGCTTGTTCCCCCTGCCAAATACTGCTCAATAATTCTCTCCTCCTTCTTTTACGAAATTCGCTTAGCACCCAGTTTGACGCCTTTTTCCTTGGCTTTAAGAAGCCCTTCACGAGTACGAAATCGCAAGTTTTCCAACTCAATTTCTGCCATAAATCCTAAAATCATACAAAGTAACCTACCAATGAGCGAGTCAGTTTCCAATTTTTCATGCAAACTGACTAGCTGAATATCCGAATCATTAAATTGTTCAATCAGTTCTAGCAATTTAAACATGGAGCGAGTCAGGCGATCTAACTTATAGATAGTAAAAGTGACCTGCTTGCCTTCCTTTGAAAGGTCACAAGCCAATTTTAGAGCCTTTTCGAGCTCTGAGCGTGCATTATTTGAACCAGATTCACGTTCGATAAAGAGCTGGTCGCAGTGCTTAAGAGCCTCGATTTGCACCTCCAAACCCAAATCTTATTTGTGGGTAGAAACGCGAGCATAGCCAATATTGATGATGTTTTGAGACATAAAAATCCTCCTATTACTTGATACAGGAGGATTGTACTATTTTTTATTTATTCCATTTCTGGCAAGGTTACATTTTCCACATTCTTTCGTAGCATGAGAATACCGTCTCCAAGTGGAACTAGAGTTGCTGTTAGACCTGGATTATCCAACGTTGCGTCGAAAAGTCTTTGAAGTCCTCGATAAATGGTGCGTTGACCTCGGCGGACTTCCATGATGTCCTTGGCAACATCTCCTCCTTGGAAAATATCATCCAAGACGACTACTCCACCAACTTCCAAATGTTTAAGGATTTCAGGCAGAAAGACGATGTACTTGGACTTGGCTGAGTCCATAAAGACAAAGTCATAAGTTTCTGTCAGACTAGATAAAACATCGACTGCATCTCCCTCTATGAGGGTGATTTGCTTGCGACTATCAAACTGAGCAAAGTTTTCCTTGGCAAAGCCTATCATCTCAGGATTACGGTCAATCGTTGTAATCTTAGCATCTGGCGCATGTTCTGCCATCAGGAGGGCAGAAAAGCCAATTGCCGTTCCAATCTCCAAAATATTCTTAGGTTGCAGACTTTCCATGAGAAAACGGAAATAAGCAACCGTTTCATGAGGAATGATGGGAATATTTTCCTTGCGAGCGAAAGTCTCCAATTCTTTTAAGGAACCTGTTACCTGCTTTTGACGCTGGCGCATGAGTTCTACGATTTCTTCCTTGACGACGGGACGTCGCATATTGTGATTGGCATTTTTACTATAAGACTCTACCATCTTAAGCTAGTCCCAATTTTTCAACAAGGGCTTCAAACTCGTTCAAGCGACGTTCAAAGACTGCAAAGGCATCGTTGAGATAGTCTTCTTTTTCCATATCAACACCCGCTTTTCTCATAACATTGAGTGGATAGTCTGATTTCCCTGCCTTGAGGTAGTCGATATAGCGGTCACGATCTTCTTGACTACCATGGACAATCTTCTCAGCCAAGGCTGAAGCAGCTGCAAAACCTGTTGAATACTGATAAACATAGTAGTTATAGTAGAAGTGTGGAATGCGCGCCCACTCGTATTGGATCTGAGGATTGTCTTCCTTGCTGAGTCCATAGTACTCTTGGTTCAGGTCGGCATAGAGTTTATTGAGGAAATCACTGGTCAAGACTTCACCGTTTTGATCTGCTTGGTGGATGGCGTGTTCAAATTCAGCGAATTGAGTTTGACGGAAGACTGTTCCACGGAAACCGTCTAAGAAGTTATTAAGAATAGCAAAGCGCGTTGCATCATCTTCCACTTCTTCCAATAATTTCTCCGTCAAGATATTTTCATTGGTCGTTGAGGCAATTTCAGCCAAGAAGATAGAATAATCTCCGTAAACATAAGGTTGGGTTTCGCGAGTATAGCTAGAGTGCATACTGTGACCTGTCTCATGGACAAGGGTAAAGAGATTGTCTAGATTGTCCTGCCAGTTGAGAAGCATGAAGGCATTGGTATCGTAAGAACCACCAGAGTAGGCACCAGAACGCTTGCCTTGATTTTCATAGACATCAATCCAACGCTCACTGAAGGCACGTTTGACACGGCTCAAGTAGTCGTCACCTAAAACTGCCAAGGCTTCTTCTGCCTTTTTCAAGGCTTCTTCGTAGGTAAAGCTATAATCTACTGACGAAAGCGGTGTGTAGACATCATACATCTTGAGATCTGAAATCCCCAAGATTTTAGAACGAAGGTTAAGGTAACGATGCAAGAGTGGCAAATGCTTGCGAACTGCCGCTACTAGATTGTCATAGACACTTTCTGGAACAAAGTTTGCTGCGAGCGCTGCATGGCGAGCACTCTTATAGTTGCGAACTTTTGCTCGGTAGTTTTGTACCTTAACATTTGTCTGCAAAGTCTTAGCATAAGTGTGTTGGAATTGCTCATATGTCGCATAAAGGGCTTCATAAGCACCATGGCGCACTTCACGGTTTTTAGACTCCATCAAACGGATGTAAGTACCGTGTGAGAGTTGCACTTCCTTGCCTTCGTCATCAAGGACATATGGGAAGCTAATATCCGCGTTGTCCAAAATAGCGAAAGTTTCACTAGCAGCGCCAAAGATTTCTCCTGCTCCAGCAAGCAATTCTTCCTCACGTTGCGAAAGAACATGGTCTTTCTTTTGCAAGAGCTTGTCAAAAAAGTGTTTGTAAACTTGGAGTTTTGGTTGAGCTTCTAGGAAGGCCGCATACTGCTCTTCGCTAATCTCCATAAACTCAGGTTCATAGAATGAAAAGGCTTGTTCTAACTGACTGTATAGGGTCATTGCCTTAGCATAGTACTCTTGATACTTGGCTTCACGCGTGTCCTGGTCATTTTTCATATGCGCATAGACATAAAGCTTTTCAACTTGGCGTTCCAAGTCGAGTGAGAATTCTGTGATCTCAAGCAAACTGTCTGCGCTATCCAAGAGATGCCCCTCATACTGAGATGCTGTTTGTACTTTTTCAGTTAAATCTTTCAAGGCTTCTTCCCAAGCCTGGTCTGTTGGGTAGATCGTTGAAAGATCCCATGTATCTTTTTCATTTATTTCATGTCGTTGTAATACCATAAGATTCCTCCATCCTTTCTATTTTACCACATTTTTTGAGAAATATAAGTGATAAAAGGCTGGTGGATAGAGCTTTTGGCGATTATTTTTCGGATTTTTTTGATAGTAGGCCTGAAAATTTCTATAATAGCTAGCCAAATCCGTTTCAATTTGCAAAAAATCACCTGACTCTATCGGTCTGACCTGGGGATACCAATCGTCCAGTTGATGGTTTAATAGATTGTCTCCTTGCTGATAGGCTGCCTCCTGTTTTTTCATCCAGTAAGGCGTTTGGTAGTACAACTGCTGGCGAATGTAGTGACAGATAGTGGAATCTTGCACAACTGCAAAACGAGGCAGTTTTTGTTTTTGATAAGGAAATCGTAGAATTTCCAAGAGATTTCCTTGACCATAGGGAAATTCCTTGACCTGAAAATGAAGCTTGCCACGTAGATCCTGATGCAAAAGATATTTGAGTCTCAAAATTTTCCTTTTGAGATCCAGTTCCCAAACAAAGAAACCCATATTTTGACTAAAATAGAGGAATCCTCTTTGCAGTTGTGTTAACCGCTCTTTTAACCAGAGTTTTTCTCCCAGTAGCCAGATAACCTGATAGCCCTGACTGCGGTATCCTTGGCTTCTATCGCCTAAAAGCTTTTGAGACAAGGGACTGCACTGAACCTCCAGAGCTAGTTTCTCATTGACGAGAACATCCGCTATCTGCTGAATCTCGGGCAGACTATATTCTAAGGCGACCTGACTATCTTTCTTGGCCCAGTGATAAAGGGCCTCTTTGTTTCCCAAGTGTTCTTGACTTTCATTCTCGAAAATAGCGATACAATCTCTTAACCTTTCATGGGCAAAGTGCGTTCGAATACTCTGCCCTTGGCGTAATCGTAGTCCGCCCCCACAGGCTGGACAAGTATAAGCCTGCTTGGGCACGTCTTTTTCGAGGGCATTCACCAATTTTCCCTGTGCATCTCTGGCTACAAACATGGACTACCTCCTTTTCTCATTTATTCGAAAAAAAAGCAAAAAAGACTGGAATTCCAGCCTTTCATATTACTTTTCTACCTTTTAAACATCTTAGAGTATTTTTTCAACATGGGAATGAGATTGGGAATCTGCTCACTTCTAATGACCAGCACGCCGTATTCCTGGCAGCGATTGGCATAAGCAGGATTGATTTTCCCCGTACAAACAATCAACTTGAGGCAACTCTCCCCAGCAAAATGATTGGCATAGACTTCTAGTTCGTTGATGGCTTCGACTGATAAATCTGTCATCTTGCAGGAGATAAAGGTAATCGAGCGGCCCTTTCTCAGAATAACATCAATCTCATTTTGAACATTGTCTGCCTCTGGAAAGATGCCATTCCAATCAATCTCACCACCTATCATGCACTCATCAAACAGCTGAGATTCAAGCGCCAAGAGATAGAGATATACCTCTAAAATATGTCCCTTATTGCGGCAAAAGACTTGAGCTTCTTGACTTGGAAAGCTGTATGCTACTCGTTTCTTGTCCTCGCTTTCTATACAAAGCATCCCCGCTTCCACAAGTAAAGGGATAAGGGATTCTGGGTAGTGATAATACTTGCCGTTGTTTTCCAGTATCTTTTCTGTCTCAGCATGCAGGTCATTGGTCTTAGCTAGAGAGAAAAATTGGGTCACTTGATACCAGTGGGCAGGATTGGCAATGGCAGAGCTGGCTAGCTTTTTGATGGCTGCAATTTGCTGAGATGAGTGGATAGGGCGTTTTGATTTGAGCATTTTTCCACCACGCAAGGCTATCAACTGTTGGATGCTTAGGGTTGGAATGTCCATGTCTTCTTTTTCTAACTGACCGGCTACCCACTTGTATTGTTTTCCCCGCTCGACATCCATGGCAACGATGGGGAGCTGCCGATCCAAGCCGTATTGATAGAGGGATAAGGCTAGTAGCGAATCCCCACCAAAAACATCAAGAAGAACCTGGTCATAGCCTGCTAGACAATAATCCAACTGGTTTGCTAGTTGTTCTAAGGATAACTGACGAAAGGTCACTCGTTGGATATGAGGTACCTCTTCCATGATAAACTGACGGAGAGAGAGCTTCTCTTCATTGCTTATTTTCGTCAAAGATAGAAAAAGAATCTCGTCACAATCACTGATAAAGGCTTGGTAGACATTCTTTTCCAATACATGCCGATCATACAATTCCACCAAAAGACTCGTCATTCGACCACCTCCATCATAAAGACTTTCTTGCGCTGAGAGTATCAACAATACAGCCCTACTGCTCAGATTTCCTACTTCTAGTATAGCATAAAATCCTGCTCGTCCCAATCAACCAACGCAAACAAAAACGAATAGAAACCTTGCAAAGTGATTTCTATTCGCTAGTATAGGTTTGATTTACTTGACTTTTTTGGCTAACATAGTCGCAAAGCGTAGTTGAATGCGATTACCATTTTCATCACGACGGTGCAGATGTCCTGGATTTTCATTATATTTGACCAATTCCCAATCCTTGTAGTAGTCCGCCAACTCCCCTTCTTTAAAGGTGAATGGGAAGTTGACTGAGCAAGGATAATCCTCTGTATCCATGGCACAGACGATAAGGTTATAGCCACCGACCGTGGTGTGCTCCTGCATATTTTGGATAATAGCTGGAATGCGGTCCGCTTGTAAGAACATCAGAACAACTGTCGATACGATGAAATCATAGTCTTGGCTAATGCTGGCTGAATTGATATCATAAAGTCCGACAGGCATGTCTAAATCCTCTTGCTCTACGATGCTTTGCAAGATTTCAAGGGACAATTCATTTTGATCCACAGCTGTCACATCAAAACCATTCTGTGCGAGAAAGAGAGAGTTACGCCCCTGACCACAACCCAAATCCAAGGCTCTTCCAGGTTTCACTGTCTGCATAGCCTCTAGGACCTCTGAATGGACTGGATTGGTCTGGTATTTCTTAGGGAAATAATCCTCAGGTTTACAATAAAATTCCAAGTACCACTCTACATCGTCTGTTACAGCCTCTACTCGGTGCCAGGCTTGCGGTTGCGCCATGGGATTGTCTGCTCCCGCCTCAAAGAGATGCTCAGCTAGAACCTCACCATCTTCGGTCAACTCAATAAACTTGAGTACCCCTTTCAAGACAGTAATTTTTCCCCAAGTGCCGACTTTAGTATTGTGCTTTTGCTGAACTGCTTCAGGCATGGTCTGTTTATTCCACAAGGGCATCCGTTTATAGGCAATTAATTTTTCCATTTTACTTCCTCTTCTTAACGCTGGTTGACAGCTTTCATCACACGCGCGATGTCGCGGTTTTGTTCACGACGCTTGATCGACTCCCGTTTGTCATAGTCATGCTTCCCTTTAGCAAGTCCTAAAAGGAGTTTGGCGTAGCCATCTTTGATATAGACTTTAAGGGGAACAAGGGTCATTCCTGTCCCTTTGGTCTCTTGTTCCAATTTTTGAATTTGCTTCTTATGGAGCAGAAGTTTGCGACGTCGTTCCGGTTCCTGGTTCCAGATATTACCCTCTTCGTAAGGGGCGATATGAACATTGCTCAGCCAGACTTCCCCATTTTTTACCTGAGCAAAGCCGTCCTTGAGATTGATTCGAGCAGCTCGAACGCTCTTGATTTCAGTTCCGGTCAGGACCATTCCTGCCTCTAGCATATCTACGATTGTATAGTCGTGGTGCGCTTTTTTATTTTGTGCGACGACCTTTCCCTCGCCCTTTGCCATGCTTGGCTCCTTTCTTAGCTACTTCTTTGTAAAAAGGTTTCTTGCCTTTTTTCTTTTTATTTTTTTGTGAATGCTTGTGCTTATCATTTGAGCGCCCTGATTTTCTCTTGTCTTCCTTCTTGTCTGAACGACGACTTGAGCCTCGACTTCTGTCTTTGCGCCCAGCTTGTTTCAAGCCTTTTTCGATGACATCAAACTCACTTGGAATATAAGAGAAGTCAATCTCACCTGTCATCTTATCCGCTCTTTCAACCCGAATGCGAATCTGCTGTCCCACACGGAAGGTTATGCCTGATTTCTCCCCACGAAGAGTCAAATCCCGCTCATTGAAATGATAAAATTCAGGTAGATTGGTGATGTGAATCAAGCCTTCAACTGTATTTGGCAATTCAACAAAGAGACCAAACTTGACGATGCTGGATACAACTGCATCGTACTCTTCACCAACGTATTCTTCCATGTACTCAGCCTTTTTCATGGCTTCGACTTCACGCTCCGCCTCGATGGCACGACGCTCACGATTGGAAGACTGGGTTGCAATCTCTGGAATCACTTGTTCAAAATGCTCGGCTATTTCCTTGGAACGACCATAGTCCCGAATCATGCGGTGGACAAGGAGATCTGGATAACGGCGAATAGGGCTGGTAAAGTGAGTATAATAGTCTGCAGCAAGGCCATAGTGACCGTGATTGTGCTCTGAATAGCGAGCCTGCTGCATAGAACGGAGAAGCATCATGGACAATACATCCGCATAGAGTTCTCCCTCAACAGCACGCATGATGTCTTGGAGCGCCTCCTGGCTAATCTCACTGGCAGTCCCATAAATGCGCAAGCCAAAGCTTGAAGCATAGTCAATAAACTTCTGAACTTTTTCAGCTTTGGGCTCCTCGTGGATTCGATAAATGAAAGGTAGATCCAGCTTGCTAAAGTGCTCGGCAACTGTTTCATTGGCAATCAACATGAAGGACTCGATCATCCGCTCGGCAACACCACGCTGACGAAGAACGATATCCACAGGCTTGCCTTTTTTATCCACCAGAATCTTAGCTTCACTGGTATCAAAATTGAGAGCTCCACGTTTCTCACGCATGCTTTCTAGCCTTTCATGTAGCTTGGCCATGAGCTCGATACTTGGAACAATTTTCTTAAACTCTCGTCTCTTTTCCTCATCGCCAGCCAGGATGTCATTGACAGCGCTATAGGTCATACGGAAACTAGTCTTGATGACTGTTTGGGTAATGGTGTAATTAACCACACGACCATGTTTATCAATTTCCATAATGGCAGACTGGGTCAAGCGATCGACTTGAGGATTGAGGGAGCAGATACCATTTGACAGACGCTCAGGAAGCATTGGGACCACACGGTCTGTCACGTAGACAGAAGTCGCGCGGTTAAGGGCTTCCTTGTCAAGGGCAGAACCCTCTGTCACATAGTAGGAAACATCTGCAATGTGAACTCCGAGTTCTAGATTGCCATTTTTCAAAGGCTTGATGTGTACTGCGTCGTCCAAGTCCTTGGCATCCGCACCGTCAATGGTAAAGGTAATTTCATCTCTCAGGTCCAGACGACCTTCCATATCCTTTTGAGACGGAGCTTCTGGTACACTTTCTGCTTCCTTGAGAACAGCTTCTGGAAATTCTGAAACAATATCCATGGATTCCAAGACTTCAAGAACGTCAATCCCAGCATCAGTCGAGTGCCCCACCACATCAAGGACACTAGCAACAAAGAAATCATGTTTCTTACTTGGGTATTTATCGATAAAGACCTTGAGAACCTCTGTCCCTTCCAACTTGATAGCCGGTTTCTTCACATAGATCGGTTGGCTGATTTTCTGATTTTTTGAACGGATGTAGCCCGCATACTTGGGCTTTTCCTGATCCAGAACGATTTGCCCGACAACGGTCGTCAGGCTATGCTCTAGGATATCGATAATTTTGGCTTCTGCAGCCGTTCCCTTGTTGCGGTCAGCGACTTTCTTGATGACCACCTCAACGGTATCGCCATCAATAGCATAGTTGACATCGTTTTTTCCTACAAAAAGGTCGTCCTCTTCTCCTTCTAGACTGACAAAGCCAAAGCCGTTTTTATGGGCATGAAAAATCCCTTTGAGGGTAATTTCATGTTTCTTCTTTTGGTCCAGACATAAACTACCATCATCTTCAAAACGAATCTGGTGCTTTCTTTCCATCAGAGACAGGGTTTTAATCAACTCACGGAAATCCTTGGACCCATCCTTTCCGAGAGCCTGAGCTAGGTCATTTACCGTCACTCGCCCCTTCTCTTGCAAATATTCTTTAATTTTATCTTTCATGTTTTCTTTCTAGATTTTTATAATTTTTTGAGTGATAACTTTAGTAAACATCATTCAAAATAAAAATAGGCTAAGACCTAGTCTCGCCCATTTCTTATCTACTTGATAATACCGTCAATGCTAAGGCAATGGCTAGCCAGAAAAAGACTAAAATACCTGTCAAACGTTGCATCACAGCTTCAAAACCACGCGCTTTACTACGTTCAAACAAATCACCTGAGCTGGCATCAAATACATTGCTGGATTGGTTCTTAGTTGGTTGCATGAAAATCGCAATCACAATCACAACAGATAATACTAATAAAATGGTTAATAATAGGTTATACATATCAAACTCCTTAAAATCCCTATTATTTTACCATAAATTCTACTTAGATTCAAGATGTAAAGTTACTTTTCTTTCCTTTGGACAATATTTTAACACCTCAATCTTGTCTGGATGGGTTTTGGAGTTCTTACTGGTTAGATAATTCATGCTGCCACAAGAGGAGCACTTGAGATTGATTTTTACTCGCACTAGATTTCCTTTACTTTTAATAATGATCTAAATTGCACTATGTTACATAAACAACTGAAAGCCACACAGGCTGCTGTCGCATAAAAGACAGCATGGTAGCCCAAATATCCTGCAACTGCGGATCCCGCCATAGGTCCAATCACTCCACCGAGATAAAAAAAGACTTGGTTGAAGGCGAAAATCCTTGAAATACCTGATTTCGGAGTCATTTTGCTAAGAAGGGCATTAACTCCCGGTATGAGAGCACCTGTTCCCAAACCAAAGAGAAAACGATACAAGCCAAGTTGAAGGGGGCTGGTCGCATGGGCACAAAGAAGGTAAATGATGACGGAATAAATCTGCGCTGCGACCAACAATCTATGATTTCCTACCTTATCACCAAGTTTTCCTAGAACTCCAGCACTCATCATGCTAGAAAATCCCATGCTGGATACGATCAATCCTGATACAAAGAGAAGATTCTCAGTCTGCCCTAAGTCCCGCACATAGAGAGCTAGAATGGGACCAATTGATTGAGCTGAAAACTGAATGACGAAGCTCGTCAAAAATAGGTTCGCTAAAAGCCTAGGATACTTGAAAGAAGAAAATACTTCTTTCGTTGGGATAGCCTTCTCCTTAGCCACTGGCTGAAAATCTTCCTTGATAAAGAAAATAGTTAGGATTGCAGCTAAAAATAAGAAAGCGCCTACCAATAAAAAGACATTACGAATGCCAAAAATTTCAGCAATAAAGCCTCCAACAAAGGGGCCCGTCAGTGTTCCCGCAACTACACCTGTAGATAGAGTCCCTAGAGCCGCTCCAGACTTATCTTTCGGTACCTGACTAGCAATCAAGGCCGTTGCATTGGGGACAAAACCAGTAAATACACCATTGAGCAAGCGCAGAAAGAGTAGCCAATAGATATTTGGCACGAAGGCCAAACCTCCCATAGTGATGGTCATGGCAAGACCTGCTCGAATCATCATGGGTTTTCGACCATATTTGTCAGCAAGAATACCCCAGATAGGAGAAACTAGAGCTGCTGAAACAGCCGAAACTGAGATGGCTAATCCAGCATAAAAAGCAACTTGGTCCCCTTCAATTCCCAACTGTTCTACAAAGATAGGCATGAAAGGAACGACCAAGGAAATGCTGGCTCCCGTTAGAAAACTACCGAACCAGGCAACACGAAGATTCTCTTTCCAACTAATCTCTTGCACAGCTATCGCCTCCTTCAAGTAACTTCACTACTTGACTCACAAGCTGATCACGACTGCCATTATTGTCTAATATATGGCTCGCCAATTTTTTCTTTTCTTCTAAAGACCACTGAGTTGCCAGACGGGACTCTGCTACCTCCTTAGAAAGATGATCCCGTTTCATGAAACGTTCCACCTGAACATCACGGTCCACATAGATCAGCCACGTTTCATCAAACCAAGCACTGTAGTCCTGTTCAAAAAGCAGGGGAATATCCATGAAAAAAACCGTTTCTGTCTGAGCCAACTGGTCTCTCAGTGCAGCCAATTCCTCACGAATAATCTCTCCTTGGGTTTGTTTAGACCATTCCTGCTCCTCAGGATTTGAAAAGATGAGACTAGCCAGGAGAGGGCGATTGAGTTCTCCATTTTCAAGGATGATTTTCTGCCCAAAGTGCTGAACTAAGAGCTGATAAAGACGATTACCAGGTTTTTGTAGCTGGTGGACGACTGCGTCAGCATCCACTACTTGAAAGCCTTTTTCTCTTAGGAAATTTGTTACAGTTGACTTACCAGAGGCAATTCCTCCTGTGATTCCGATGATTTTTCCCATCAGTCCCTCCTTTGACACTGAGGACAAAAATGAGTTCCTCGTCCACCGAGCTGGAATTTCTCAATCACTGTCCCACAGCGCGAACATGCTTGTCCAGTCTTATCATAGACCTGATGGAAGTCCTGCATGGTTCCGTCTTCCCCAAAGGCATTGGTATAGGTCCGAATGGTGGAACCGCCTTTTTCAACAGCCTGACCCAAAACAGCAATGATCTGGTCATGGATGGCTGACGCTTCTTCTGCCGTCAAAGTCTGGGAAGGTCTAGCTGGATGAACCTGAGCTCGCCAGAGGACCTCATCCACATAGATATTGCCAAGGCCAGCTACCAAGGTCTGGTCTAGGAGGTGGGATTTGATAGGCTTTCTAGACTTGGCTAAGGCAGCTTGAAAGACCTGCAAATCAAAGTCATGGTCTCTTGGCTCAGGACCTAGTTTCTTAGAAATAAAGTAGGTTTCCAAAAGGTCAGGCGCCAATAATTCCATAGTACCAAACTTGCGTACATCCTCGTAAACAAGCGTACCACCATCCTCAAACTGGAAGAAAACATGAGCATGTTTACGTTCTGGAACTTGGTCTGGATAGAAAAAATACTTTCCCTCCATCCGCAGATGGGAAATCAAAACCTTGTCTGTTAGGTAAAAAAGCAAATATTTTCCACGGCGCCCCATTGACTCGATAATCTGATCAGGTAATTCCCTTTGAAACTCTTCCAAATCCGTCTTAATCATCTTGGGATAACGAATTTCTATACTCGAAATCTTCTTTCCCAAAATCAATTTTTCTAAGCCACGACGAACCGTTTCAACCTCAGGTAATTCAGGCATAAGTCCTCCTTCTGTAAAAACAAGAAGCAGGCATGAGCCCACCTCTACTTAGTATTCTTTTTCATTATAGCCAAAGTCAGCCAAATCTAGCTTTTTATCACGCCAGTTTTTCTTGACCTTGACCCAAGTTTCTAGGAAAACCTTGTCCCCTAGCATGAGTTCGATATCACGACGGGCCATGGTCCCAATTTTCTTAAGCATAGCCCCACCTTTTCCGATGATAATGCCTTTTTGGCTATCACGCTCGACCATGATGGTTGCTCGGATGTGGACCTTGTCTGTCTCTTCATCACGCTTCATGGAGTCAACTACCACTGCAACTGAGTGGGGAATCTCTTCACGTGTCAAATGAAGAACCTTCTCACGAATCATTTCTGAAACCAAGAAACGCTCAGGATGATCTGTGATTTGATCAGCTGGGAAATACTGGAAACCTTCCTCCAGATTTTCACTCAGAATATCGATTAGATGAGAAACATTATTACCCTGAAGGGCTGAGATAGGAACAATTTCCTTAAAGTCCATCTGGTTACGGAAGTCATCAATTTGAGCCAAGAGCTGATCAGGATGAACCTTGTCAATCTTATTCACCACCAGAATCACAGGAACCTTGGCAGCTTTCAGACGCTCGATAATCATATCGTCGCCCTTACCACGTGGCTCATCAGCTGGCACCATGAATAGAACAGTATCCACTTCACGCAAAGTACTATAGGCAGATTCCACCATGAAATCGCCAAGAGCTGTTTTTGGCTTGTGAATCCCCGGTGTATCGATAAAGACGATTTGTTCCTTATCCGTGGTGTAAATCCCCATGATTTTATTACGCGTTGTTTGCGCCTTGTCACTCATGATGGCAATCTTTTGCCCCATGACGTGATTCAAAAAGGTTGACTTCCCAACATTGGGACGTCCTAAAATGGCTACAAAGCCTGATTTAAATGTCATAATTTCCCCTTAGTGTTTAAAATAGTATATCCCAAATGCGTGGGAGAAAGATAAGTGCACCTGTCACTGCTGCAAAAAGAGAGACCACTAGCACGGCACCTGCTGCCATGTCCTTGGCTTTCTTTGCCAACATAGAAAAGTGATAGTGACTGGCTAGATCCACCACATTTTCGATAGCAGAATTAATAATCTCAAAGGCTACTACCAAGAAAATGCTCATTAGGAGAAAGAGCCATTCGATCCGTGACACCTGAAAAACAAAACCTGCAAGGATGACTACTAGAGCCGTCACTGCATGTTTTCGCATATTACGTTCTTCCTTGAAAGCAGTCAAAATTCCTGTAAGAGCAAATTCTAAACTAGATACCAGGTCACGATTTTTCCATTTTCGTTTATTGTCTTGTGAGTCCATAGGCTGTCAAAATTTCTTCTTGTAAACCGAACATCTCCGCTTCTTCTTCCGGAGTGTAGTGATCATAGCCGTTAATGTGTAAAAAGCCGTGTACTGCCAAGAAGCCCATCTCACGCTCAAAGCTGTGACCGTATTCCTCAGCCTGCTCATGCGCTTTATCGATAGAGATGAACAGTTCCCCAATGTAGGCATCAAACTCAGACATCATCTCTGCTAATTCAGGATTTTCCAGCAAATCCTCTTCATCAAAGGCAATGTCCAACTCTGGCTTATACTCAAGGCTGATGACATCTGTCGGACGATCGGTATCACGGTACTCCAGATTGAGTTCGTGGCTACGCTCGTTGGTCACAAAAGTAACTGCCATCTCCTTGTCTTCTTTTCCTATTTTTTGGGCTGCAAATTCCAAAATTTCTTGGGTTTGGTGCAAGATTTCTTGTGAAACTTGACCAGTTTCATCTACCATTTCAATATACATGTACTTCTCGATTCTCTTTACTTGGCTTTATTATACCACATTTCCATGATTTTATTCTACCTTTTTGATATAATACTATGGAATACAATCACAAGGAGAGAACGATGTCATTTGACGGATTTTTTTTACACCACATGGTTGAGGAATTGCGAAGCGAGTTGGTCAATGGTCGCATTCAGAAAATCAATCAGCCTTTTGAACAGGAGTTGGTCTTGCAAATCCGTAGCAATCGCCAAAGCCATCGCCTGCTCCTCTCTGCTCATCCCGTTTTTGGTCGCATCCAGCTGACCCAAACAACATTTGAAAATCCAGCCCAACCTTCGACTTTTATCATGGTTTTGAGAAAGTATTTGCAGGGTGCTCTGATTGAGTCGATTGAGCAAATCGAAAATGACCGTATTGTGGAAATTACAGTTTCCAATAAAAATGAGATTGGGGACCATATTCAGGCTACCTTGATTATCGAAATCATGGGTAAACACAGTAATATTCTCCTCGTAGATAAAAGTAGCCATAAAATCCTCGAAGTCATCAAACACGTCGGCTTTTCACAAAATAGCTACCGCACCTTACTTCCAGGTTCGACCTATATCGCTCCGCCAAGTACCGAGTCTCTCAATCCATTTACCGTCAAGGACGAAAAGCTCTTTGAAATACTACAAACCCAAGGACTAACAACAAAAAATCTTCAAAACCTCTTTCAAGGTCTAGGACGCGATACGGCAAACGAACTGGAAAGGCTCTTAGTCCGTGATAAACTATCCACTTTCCGAAACTTTTTCGGTCAAGAAACCAAGCCTTTCCTAACGGAGACTTCTTTCAGTCCAGTTCCCTTCGAAAATAGTGTAGGAGAGCCTTTTACCAGTCTTTCTGCCTTGTTGGACACCTACTATAAGGACAAAGCTGAACGGGACCGCGTTAAACAGCAAGCCAGCGAACTCATTCGTCGTGTTGAAAATGAACTTCAGAAAAATCGACATAAACTTAAAAAACAAGAAAAAGAGTTACTAGCGACAGACAATGCTGAGGAATTTCGCCAAAAAGGGGAATTGTTGACAACCTTCCTCCACCAAGTGCCTAATGACCAAGATCAGGTTACCTTGGACAACTACTACACCAATCAGCCTATCACCATTGCGCTTGATAAGGCTTTGACCCCAAGTCAGAATGCCCAACGCTACTTTAAACGCTATCAGAAGCTCAAAGAAGCTGTTAAATACCTGACTGAACTGATTGAAGAAACCAAGGCTACCATTCTTTATCTAGAAAGTGTCGAGACCGTCCTCAACCAAGCTGGATTGGAGGAAATCGCTGAAATCCGTGAAGAATTGATCCAAACTGGCTTCATTAGAAGACGCCAACGCGAGAAAATCCAGAAACGCAAAAAACCAGAACAATATATAGCGAGCGATGGCAAGACCATCATCTATGTCGGACGAAACAACCTGCAAAATGAGGAATTGACCTTTAAAATGGCCCGCAAGGAGGAACTTTGGTTCCATGCCAAGGACATTCCTGGAAGCCACGTCGTTATCTCAGGAAATCTTAATCCTTCTGACGAAGTTAAGACGGACGCTGCGGAGCTAGCTGCCTACTTCTCCAAAGGGCGCTTGTCAAATCTCGTGCAGGTGGATATGATTGAAGTGAAAAAACTCAACAAACCAACTGGTGGAAAACCTGGCTTTGTAACCTACACAGGACAAAAGACCCTTCGCGTTACACCAGACCCAGAAAAAATCGCATCTATGAAAAAATCCTGATTCCACTTGAAATCAGGATTTTCTTTTACATTTTACTCTGCAATCAAGGTTTCCAAACCAACCTTCATCATATCGGTGAAGGTATTTTGGCGTTCTTCTGCCGTAGTGTCTTCATCTGGATTGACCAAGCTATCAGAAATGGTCATGATAGCAAGTGCATCAACGTGGTGTTGGGCAGCAAGATAGTAAAGAGCTGCTGCTTCCATTTCCACAGCCTTGACTCCCCATTTACCAAGCTCGATGTTCTTTTCAAAGTAGTTTGAGTAAAAGACATCTGATGACAAGACGTTCCCAACGTGGGTGGTCATACCAAGTTCTTTGGCGATATGGTAGGCCTTGTCTAGCAAATCAAAACTAGCGATTTGTGGAAAATCATACTGTGGCCAGTCGTTGCGGATGATGTTTGAGTTGGTTGCAGCTGCTTGCGCCAAAACCAATTCACGGACGTGGACATCTTCGTTTAACGAACCCGCAGTTCCCACACGGATCAATTTCTTTACACCGTAGTCCACAATCAACTCACGCGCATAGATAGAGATTGATGGCATTCCCATCCCAGTTCCCATGACCGATACACGGTGACCCTTGTAAGTACCAGTGTAGCCAAACATGTTACGCACTTCATTAAAACAAACAGCATCTTCAAGGAAATTCTCCGCAATAAACTTCGCACGAAGAGGATCCCCAGGAAGAAGAATTTTATCAGCAATTTCACCCTGCTGAGCAGCAATATGGATAGACATAGTTAAGATATAAAGGGCGACAGAGAACAAAGTAAAAATAGGAAACTGACGACGCATCGCAGATGCTAGACAGTTTATCTTTTTTACATAGTTCTCCGCCCGTATTCAGTTCAGTGAATACAAGGAGCCCATCCTTTCTTTTATTGTTATGAAAAGTTTACCGCTCGTGTTCAAATTAGAACATCTTACTCAACTTTTCTATGATAAGTATTTATTACAATTCAGCAAGAATCGCTTTAAGTAAGCCTTTGAAGTCGCCTTTGACACGTTCAGTCACTTCTACAACTTCCTCGTGGTTGAGTTCTTCTTGGAAACCAGCAGCATGGTTAGTAATACATGAAATACCGAGAACTTTCAAGCCAGAGTGGGCTGCCACAATCACTTCAGGAACAGTGGACATACCAACTGCATCTGCTCCCAATGTCTTATAGGAACGAATTTCTGCAGGTGTTTCATAAGTCGGACCAGTTACACCAATATAGACACCTTCATCAAGCTTGATACCAAGTTTCTTAGCCACTTCATGGGCAGTAGCACGATATTCTGGTGTGTAGGCTTTAGACATATCTGGGAAACGTGGACCAAAGTCATCCAAGTTTTCACCCATCAATGGATTTTGCCCCGTCATATTGATATGGTCTGAGATAGCCATCAAGGTACCAGGACCAAATCCAATACCTCCAGCTGCATTGGTTACAATGACACCTTCACATCCGAGTACTTTCATTACACGTACTGGGAAAGTCACGACTTCAAGAGGATTGCCTTCGTAGAAATGGAAGCGTCCTTGAAGAGCCAAGACCTTGCGCCCTGCAAGTTCACCATATACCAATTTCCCAGCGTGACCAACTACTGTAGAGCGACCCCAGTTTGGAATCTCAGCATAGTCTACTACAACTGGATTTTCGATTTCTTCTGCCAATTCTCCAAGTCCTGATCCAAGGATTAAACCGAACTCAGGCGCTTGGATTCCCTTGTCTTTCAGGAAAGCAGCTGTTTCCTTGATCTTATCTAAAAATGTCATTATGTGTCTCCTTTATTATTTTTTAGCATTTGACCGATTTTGTCAAAGGTTTTTGCATTGCGAATGGTGATATTGCGATAAAAAGGCATCTTGAGCAAGTGCTTGTGATAGGCAGTTGCATAGTAGGATTCCTCTGAGATTTTCCCCCAGAAAATCCCAAGTTTTCCAAAATGAACCACTTCATCTTTCAGTTCCAAACTGTTCACTTTCTCGATGACTTGATCCACATCCAAGCTCTCCGTGTAAAAGAGGACATCCTTTCGTGCTAAATCTTTGGTCCACCAATCTGGCAGATTCTTCAGCTCTGCTTCATAATCTTCCTGACTCAGCAAAGAAAAGCTCTGAATAAATGGATAATGGACTTCAAAGAATGCCTCTAACTTTTCCACCAATCGGGCATTGGGAACTGTCGAAGTAAAGAAAATATTGCCACTGTTGATGTAGGTTTCAACCTTTTCCATTCCCAACTCTGTCAGTTCTTGACGAAGTTGCGACATAACAACCTTATTTTTTCCACCTACATTAATGCCCCTTACCAGTAAAGCATATCGCGTCATCTTATACCAATTTATCTAAGAAACTTTCCCCAATCATGGCAGTTTCCACACCAAAGTTATCCGCAACTGTCGCTGAGATATCTGCAAAATGTCCAACTGGAATGACACCATTTCCCTTAAAGCTAGGGCTGTATGCTAAAAGTGGAATATATTCACGAGTGTGGTCAGTTCCAGCATAGGTTGGGTCATTTCCGTGGTCCGCAGTAATCAAGAGAAGATCATTTTCTCTCATGGCAGCGATAATTTCAGGCAAGCGCTCATCAAACTCATGCAAGCAATCACGGTAACCGTGAGCATTGCGGCGGTGACCGTAAAGGGCATCAAAGTCCACCAAGTTTGTGAAGGAGAATCCTTTTTCAAACTCAGCAAGTCCCATGGTCTTCAATAATGTATCAATTCCATGGCTGTTTGACTTGTTGTGGCCCATGTCATGGTTGATACCAGCGCCGTTAAAGATATCGTTGATTTTACCAACAGCGTACGTATCGATGCCAGCTTCGTTCAATTTATCCAAAACAGTTGGTGCAAATGGAGAAACGGCTAAGTCACGACGATTTGCTGTACGAGTGAAGTTACCTGGTTCACCAACATATGGACGGGCAATGATACGACCTAGAAGAGCAGGACGCTCAAGGGTAATCGAACGAGCGTATTCACAAATACGATAAAGTTCATCCAAAGGAATAATGTCTTCGTGGGCAGCAATCTGCAAAACAGGGTCAGCTGAAGTATAGATAATCAACTCCCCAGTTTCCATTTGACGTGGTCCGAAATCATCGATAACAGCCGTACCTGAGTAAGGTTTGTTGGCTTCACGAATGACTTTACGTCCTGAAAATTCTTCGATTTTTGTCAGGATTTCTTCTGGGAATCCGTTCCAAAAAGTATCGAAAGGCTCGGTAATATTGAGTCCCATGATTTCCCAGTGACCAGTCATGGTATCCTTACCAAGGGAAACTTCTTCCAATTTCGTTACATAACCTGTTGGATTGCTTTCAGCACGTACAGTCTTCAGAGGCGTTTCACGAGGGATATTTCCTAGACCGATTTTAGCCATGTTTGGCACATTCAAACCAACTGTTTTTGAAATGTGCCCTAGTGTATCAGAAGCTCCATCTGGAACCCCTGCGTTGACAAAGTTATTGGCATCTGGTGCAGCACCGATTCCCACAGAATCCAGTACCACCAAGTGAATTCGATTAAATTTTGACATAGTCTGTCTCCTTATTTTTTTGATTAGTTTGCTTTTTTTGAAGTTAAAATCTGAACACCATCTCGTCCCGCTACGATGACCTTATCCACCATTTGGTTGAACAAGCCGTGCTCTACGACACCAACGACATGGTCCAATTCTTGCCCGAAGGCAATTGGATCTTCAATGACATCCAAGGCTAGGTCAATGATAAAGTTCTGCATATCGGTCACAAAACGTTGGCCGTCTTTTTCACGGAAACTTGGTTTGTAGCCAGCTCGTTCAAACCGACGAAAGACCTGTTCTGCACCATACTGAACCACTTCTACTGGCAATTTAAAAACACCTAGTTTCTTGACCAGTTTGCTTTCATCCACCACCCAAATGTATTCTTTTGAGGGCGTTGCGACAACCTTCTCCATGAGAAGGGCACCACCACCGCCTTTGATCCCGTTGAACTGGCTATCTACTTCATCCGCCCCATCAACCGTCACATCGACAAAGTCTACTTGATCAATCGACTTGAGCGGGATGTTAAGTCCTTCAGCCTGTTTACTGGTCTCACTGGAAGTCGTTACAGCAGTAATCTGCAAACCTTCTTCCTTAATCCGACGACCGATTTCTTCTACGAAATAGTAGGCAGTTGATCCAGTACCGAGTCCAACAACCATACCATCCTTGACAAACTCAGCAGCCTTGATACCTGCCATCTTTTTCAGATTCTCCACTTAAACACCTCCATTAAAGAGCTATTTTTATTATAACATGTATCCGTTTTTATTTCATGGATACACTGGAAAAACCCGAACATTTTTATTTCGGGTTTTGGTGTCCTATTTAACCATATCCGGATCGTAATCATAGAATCCTGTGTCGAGGAAACGGTTTTTAGGGTGTAACTTGCGCACTTCCTCATCTAACAAGAAGGCTTGGTCATGGCTGAAATTCCCCTCTTGGATCAAGCCACGCGCTTGAATAAAGAGCTTAGCAATTTCTACAAAATTCTGACCAGGGGTGTAAAGTCCTTCAAGTTTCCAATGAGTAAAACCATGTTCTACCAATTCTGTCAATTTGGTCATCAAATCAAGGTCATTGTTGGCAAAGATGTGGGTACCATGATTGTCTTCAAAGATAGAATAATGGCTTTCTGGGTCACTCGGTTCTGCCAAGAAGAGGTCACGTTTACGTGTCTTTTCATCATCGATATGCGTAAAGTTATAGTAGTTTTGCAAGAGCGGACGCTTAGAATGGTGGATGACACTAGCTCCGTAAACCAACACTTCAGCAGGAATTTCCAAAATCTCAGGCATCTTGAAGAGCTCAGCGGATGGAATTTCACGCGCCAAAACAGCCTCAGATGCGCCAGCCTTTTGTCCCCAGAAGTTAATCTGACGACTGCTTGTTACCATGGTTGAAGCATCATAAATGGTCTTAAAGGAATAGCCATCACGGTTGACCACATAAAAGACACCTGCATCTCCTACTGTAATATAGTCTGTCTTGATTTCTTCCAAGAAGTCTAGGAAAGGCTTGATACGGTCCATCATATCTTGGTGCATGAGGGCATTAACCGCGACAATCAATTCCTTGCCTGCTTCATGAACCAACTTAGCAATCTCACGCAATTGGTCATAACTAAAGGTTGTTGGCAGACGAAGGCCAAAATCTTTCTCACCAACATAGATACGGTCTACGCCGGCTTCAAGTAACTGTTCAACTTGTTCAATACTTTCAGCAGTTGCTGTAATGATAATCTTTTCCATAAGAAAAATTATACCACATTTCTCAAAAATCAGCTATGAATACTGAGAGTTTCAGAAAAAGTTAAACTTGTTTCTATCTTTCCCAATCAAAAAAGTGAACAGTAACTTGTACCATTCACTCTATTTTATGCATGTGTTTCTTCAACTAGGTGGCCATCATTCATGACATAAATACGGTCAACCTTATCAAGAAGGCGCGTATCATGTGTAATCATGACAACTCCTCTACCTTGTTCATGGGCAATGGCAGCCAGCATCTCCGTTACTTGGTAAGCACGCTCAGTGTCTAGACTAGCTGTCGGCTCATCTGCAAGCACAATGCTTGGATTGTTATAGAGCGCTCTAGCAATCGCGGCACGCTGACGTTCGCCACCCGATAGAGCTTTGGGATAATGATTTTGAACTTTTTCCAAATCCAACAAGTCAAACAGCTCTTTTCGGTCACTTTTACTATTTTTTCCCTTATCTAGTTTGTCAATCAAATCCAGCTGTTCCTTGACCGTTAGAAACGGAATTAGGTTTGAAGCCTGAAGAATGAAACCAAACTCTCTAAAACGGAGGTCTGTTTTTTCCTTCTCCGTCAAACTGCCTGTTTCCTTCCCTTTGACTAGAATCTTTCCACTCGATGCTTCCTGAAGTTGTCCTAGAGTTGTTAGAAAGGTCGTCTTTCCAGAACCTGAAGGCCCAACAATAGCTACGAACTCTCCCGCATTTAGCTGAAAATTCGTCTCATGCAGGGCTACGACTTTCATCTTTCCTTCCCCATAGGTTTTTGTCACTTGATTCATTTCTATCAATGTTGTCATACTATTCTCCTTATCACTCTGCAATCGCAGTAATCGGGTCCACCTTTAGCAAACGTGGAAGTGAAATGACACCACCTAGAAGGGCCATCAAGCAAATTACCAAACTTAGGACAGAGTAGGCTATCCAACTTGGGTAGAAAAAGAAGGTAGCTGGTAAGACTAAAATCACTCCACCAATAGCAAGTAAGGCTAAAGCAATCCCCATACCAGCTAGGAGGAAGATTTGACAAAACAGAGACCATACAATGGTTTTGGTCTGTATTCCCTGAGCTCGCATTATTCCATAAAGTCCTAGTTTTTGGATAGTAATGATATAAACAAAAATCCCCACAATCAAGCCTGTAATGACAATCATAGCAAGAATCATTCCTGAGAATACATTCACCTGAGGTGTGTAACCAGGAATTTTCGAAATCATTTTTGGAATGGAAATCTGCTTCAGTCCATCCCCGACCACTTCTATATCATTTTTCAATACCAAAGCAGAGATGGAACGATTGGCTTTCAAGGTTCCTTGTAAGGTCCAATAAGTCGTCAGGCTCGTAAAGACAACAGGCTCGGTGAAAAATTTATTTCCTTGAGTCAGGCCTACAATCTTGTAACTTGAATCGCTTCCATTGAGCTGAATGGCATCACCTAGCTTCATCCCATAGTTCTCAAAAGACTGATCCACGACAACCTCATCATCCCCTTCTGGGTACCTTCCCTCCGTCAAACTAGGAGAGATAAAAGCGTCCCAGTCTTGAGCAAAAATGGAAACATTGACCTTTTCACTACCATCAACTAGATTGGTTACAGCGAACATATAGCCCAATGGAGCAGCCTCTTCAGAACTCTTGTCCTTGTAGTCCTTTTCAGGAATAAAAGATGCCGTCAAATTATCATTTGCGTAGTCGGATAAAACGACACCTGTCGCTTGCCAATTATCAATAGCTGCTCGGTTGTTTCGCACAAGGCCAAGAGCTAGACTGGTCATAAAAAAGACCATAAAAGCGATAAGAAAAATGGTCGTTAAGATCAAACTATATCGAAGTTTGTTTCGTAATATCTCTTTGATAGCAAGATACATGCTTATCTCCTTTTACTTTCCCCAGAGGTAGCAAGAATGCCACCCAGTCCAATAGACAGAATCTCTGTCCTTCCATCCATTCAAAACAACTCCTACCTATACTTTTTAAAATAAATCAGGTAGCAACTTAACAAATCATCTTAGGAAAAAGCCTCAGCTTGCTATCAATTTATATAAGTTATCCTTTCCTTTCTCAGTATATTTATAAAAGAGAAGGTCAGGTCATCTGTTTTAAGTGTAACATCCATGCTACCATTTTCCCTTGTAGGTGTCAAGAGAGCGACTTAGAGGATGATAAGAGACTTTAGTAGTTTTGTAACAATCCTGTAATAATTCTCTGCATAAAAAATGATAAAATAGTTATGTACTGTTAAGGAGAGAATCATGTCCGCAAGAAAACTAGAAGCTTATGAGTTTGAACAAGCTCCCGAATCGAAACAAACTCCGCTTTACCAAGATTACACACCTGAAGCCCCAGTCGGCCCTAACCTAAAAGAGATTTTATTTTTTGTAAATATCGCTTGTTTCTGTATTTTTATGGCACTTTTTAGTTTTATCTTTTTAGCTATAAAATTAAATACAGCTTTGTCCTTTGTCGCTGCAATGGGTCTTAGTTTCGCCCTTTTACAACTTCAAAGAAAGATAATGAAACGAAAATTTTCAAAATAAAGGTTGGTACTTCTACCAACCTCTTTTCTAGTTATCAAAAAAGACAGTTATCTAACTGTCTTTTTTATTTATTCTTACGTTTTGAAGGAGATTGAATAGCGATTTTAACTTCAAAAATTGTTCCTCTAGGTTTGTTATCTTTTACGCTAATCGTTCCTCGTAAGGCATCTACGATTTGCTTGGCCAAGGATAGTCCAAGACCAAAGCCACCTTTCTGACGGGTTCTCGCCTTGTCCACACGGTAAAATCGGTCAAATATTTTCTTCTTGTCAGCAGCTGAAATTCCAATTCCGTTATCCGTTACTGTTAGATAGAGGTGACGATCTGTAGCATGAACTACAAACTCAATTTTCCCATCTTCTTCGGTATACTTGATGGCATTGTCAAATAAGATGGTCATGAGCTGTTTTAGGAGCAACTGATCGGTCATAAAGGGACGATAAATCCGATTTTCATACTCAAAAATACGATCATTTTCAGAAGCAATCAACTCATAGTTAGCAAAGGTCGTCTTAAAGAACTGTGGTGATACTTCTGCTATTTCTGGTTTGATTCCATCATCTCGACGTGCAAGGTTAAGAAGATTGGTCGTGAGAAAGCGCATGTTGCGAACTTCTTCAAGACTCGAAGCGATACTTTCGCTGGATTCCATGATTGTTGCCTCTGGTTTTCGAAAGAGATTCTCTAACCGATTTTGTAAAACAGCCAAAGGCGTTCTCAGTTCGTGACTGGCATTTTCAACAAAGGACTTCTGCTTTTGCATACTTTCCAGCAAGGGTTTGACACTGACACGGGCCAGGTAAACACTGGCAATTAAAGACAGGAGCCAGAAACTAGCCATGACTACAACAATTAAATGCTCGTGGTTTTGGCTAATTTGCTCAAGCTGGCTGGTATTTATTAAAACCGCCGCATACTTGACGTTACTTGATACGGAGGAAGAGTTGGTTTCCATCAAAATCATCCGATAGGTTTCTTCCTGCCCGTAGCTATTGACGACTTGGATTTGCCGAATGTGATTCAACTCTTTTTTGTCCAGCTTGATTTTGTCCAAGCCTAAAAAGCGATTGCCCAGTAAGAGTTGGTTAAAATCCTTGTCAAAAAGTAAAACTTCTGTATTTGAGCTAACATTGGGTTTGATTTCAGCCTTGCTGGCATCCGCGGTTGCGGGTTGAATATCCTTGACTTCCTCAGTTGCCCGATTCAGGGCTAACTGGATAACAGCTTGGGGACTACTACTAAGGGCTTGGAGTTTTTCATCTACAGAAGTGTAGAGACTCGAGTGCATGACCTGGAGGATAATCAAGGTCATAGCAGAGAAGATCAGGGTGAACACTCCAAAGTTTCGAATGAAATAGCTGAAATCATCCGCATACCATGTTTTTTTTAGTTTATTGAACATCTTTTAAAATATACCCGACACTACGCAAGGTTTGAAGATTCTCAGCAAAGGCTGTACCCTTCAGTTTCTTACGAACTTTTGAGACATAGACTTCTACAACGGAAATCGTCGTATCGCTATCAAATCCCCATAGACGGTCAAAAATTTGCGTCTTGGGAAGAATAACATTTTGATTTTGAAGGAAATAAACCAATAACTCAAACTCTTTTCCGAGTAGTTCCACAGGCGTGTCTTCCACCTTAACCTCATTCGTTGAAAGGTTGACGACAATATCTCCATAGGTCAAGGTGTTTTCGTTAAACTTACCTGAACGTTTGAGAAGGGCTTGGATCCGCATTTTGAGTTCTTCTAGGTAGAAAGGTTTGGTGAGGTAGTCATCCGCTCCAAGCTCAAAACCGTGTCCCTTGTCATCCAAACTCTCTTTGGCAGTCATGATAAGGACTGGTGTGGTAATTCCTTTTTCGCGCAATTCTTTCAAGACTTGGAAACCATTTTTTTCTGGCAACATCAGGTCAAGCAAAATCAAGTCATAGACGCCACTCTCAGCTTCGTAGAGACCTTCTTCTCCATCAAAAACCTGCATGACATCTGCAAAATCATCTAAAAAGTCAAATACTGAGTTTGACAGACCTAGGTCATCTTCTACTAATAAGATTTTTATCATCAGAAACTCCTCCTTGTTATGATTATTATACCAAAATTGCCTTAAAAAAAACTCAACTCTCTCTTCTTTTAAGATAGAAAGTTGAGTTTTTTATTTACATTTCGAATGAATTAAGCTTTGGCATATTGGACTACAACAGCTTCGACTGCTGCTTTTTCACGCTTAATCAAATCAACACGCGCTGCGATATCCTTGATCCCCATACGAATGTTACGGCTAAGAGCTAGGTCAGAAAGTTGTGGCTCAAAGAATTCCTTGTACTCCGCCAAGCGTTGCTCTGTTTTAAAGATATGTGATGGGAAGATGACAAAGCTGTCAAAGCTCATGTCACCACCAAGGGCTGCCTTAATCCAATCCCAGTTTTCACGCGCCCAAACCCAAACAGTTTCTTGTGTAGCTTGGTGTCCGAGGAATTGAAGGTACCATGAAGAAAGGTCTTGTGGTTTCACTACAAATTTGTCCTTCCATGAACTAATCAAGGTTTGGATATTGTCAGCATCTGTACTGTAGGCTAGAGCAGCTGCCAACTGGCGTTTGAAGACAGCATCTGTGGCATGAGTGTAGAGGTCCAGATAAGTTGCGACCAATTCCTTTGTCTCACGGTGTTTCATTTCATTGATGAGAACTTGTGCACGGATGGCTGCTGGAAGTCCTGAAAGATTTTCCTTATGGGCTGCAAAGATTTGGCTAGCGACTTGACTAGCTTCTGCATCATTTGAGCGAATCATCATAGAAACGGCCAACTGACGAACCAATTCATCCTCATCTGATTCCCCGTCTTTGGCTTCAAAGCCAAGACGGTCATAGTTGTGGCGAGCTAATTTAGCAACCAGTGCTTTGAAGGCTGTTTCAGCATCCGTTCCTTCATCAATAAAGCGCTCAAGGGCAGAAATCACTTGAGAAACAGCTGAAACAACAAGGTAAGACTCTTCCTTAGCAAGTTTATCAAGGACTGGGAGCAAGTCCGCATAAGAAATGTGTCCTGCTTCAGCAAGCAGACGACGTTCTTGAACGATTTGCAGTTTGCTTGTATTATCAAGTGTCTCTAGCTCAGCAAGAACAGCTTCTAACAAGTCTCCTTGATAGTCTGTAATGTAGTGGGCTGTATTTTCAGTATTGAGACGAAGGGCTCCTTTATTTTCAGCAAGAAGGGCTGCGTAGCCAGGAATTTCGATACTTTCAGTTTCAAGTGTGTCTGGTAAGCCTTCCCAGTTGCTGTTGAGTGGCACCACCCAGAGACGGTTCTTGTCTTCGTGCTCACCGATAAAGAATTGTTTTTGTGAAATCTTCAAAACATCATTTTCAACTTTGACAGTGAGAACTGGATATCCAGGCTGTTCCAACCAAGAATCCATGAAGGCTGCAACATCTCGTCCTGATGCCTGACCAAGGGCATTCCAAAGGTCACGACCAATGGTGTTGCTGTACTGGTGCTTTTCAAAGTAAGCATGCAAGCCTTTAGCGAAATCAGCATCACCGAGCCAACGGCGAAGCATATGCATGAGACGGCTTCCTTTGGCGTAGACAATAGCGCCATCAAAGAGCGTATTAATTTCATCTGGGTGTTTGACTTCGACATGGACAGACTGAACACCATCCGTCGCATCGCGTTTAAGCGCAGCTGGAACACCACCTGTTTGGAAGTCTTCAAAGATATTCCAGCTTGGCTCGATGGCATCCACACAGACGTATTCCATCATGTTAGCGAAGCTTTCATTAAGCCAAAGGTCATCCCACCATTTCATAGTTACGAGGTTACCAAACCATTGGTGAGCCAACTCATGTGCCACAACAAGGGCAACTTGTTGACGGCTAGCAAAGGTTGAGTTCTCATCCACAACTAAGTAAACTTCACGGTAAGTCACAAGACCCCAGTTTTCCATAGCACCAGCTGAGAAGTCAGGAAGGGCGATGTGGAGTGATTGAGGGATTGGGTATTTAACTCCGTAGTAATCTTCGTAAAACTCAATCGAGCGAACGGCGATGTCCAGTGAGAAATCAAGGTTAGATAGTGGGTGAGCTTTGGTTGAGTAGACACCTACGAGGGTACCATTTTTAGTTTTGGCGGTCACACCTTGCAAATCACCAGCAACAAAGGCCAACAAGTAAGAAGACATGCGAGGTGTTGTCTCAAACTTCCAGATGCCTGTTCCCTTTCGGTTTTCCACATCAATCTCAGGCATGTTTGACAAGGCCACTTCACCTTCTGCTTGATCAAAACGAAGAGAAAGGTCAAAAGTTGCTTTGGCTTCAGGCTCGTCCACACATGGGAAGGCTTCACGAGCAAAGTGGCTTTCAAACTGTGTAGACAAGACTTCCTTCTTGATACCATCAACTGTGTAGTAAGAAGGGTAAATCCCTGTCATGTTGTCTGTAATTTTTCCTGAAAAAGCAATGACTAATTCAACTTGACCAGCCTCAGCCAATTCGATATGAAGGGCTTCATTTTCATGGTCAACTGTAAATGGACGAGCTTGACCCGTGACTTCTACAGAAGTGATTTCCAAGTCTTTTTGGTGAAGGGAAATACGGTCACTCTGTGCTTGACCAGTAATGGTCACCTTCCCAGAAAAGGTCTTGGTCTCACGACTCAAATCTAAAAATAAATCATAATGTTCAGGAACAAATTGGGTAATAAAATGTTCAACTGCTTGCATAGTTTTCTCCTATTCTAAGTTTAAGAGTTTTACTCTTCTTCAAACAAACTTATTATATCATGTTTTGATTAAGAAAAAAGGATTGGACAGTAATTTCCAAAACTTTCTTCCTTCTGCAGTCTAGAGTGGGTAGACCTTGCGAAATTCTTCCAAAACGACCTTGCTATCAGGTGTAAAAGTCAGACCTGCTTCTCCTAAGCAGGCTTTGAAAAAGTCTTCATGAACCTGACGCCAATAAGCTAAGGATTTGTCTCCTTCACCTTCCTTATAGGCATGGTCGGCTGAAACCTGATGGAAAGGCTGAACGGAAACCTTTGTAATTTCGACGATGCAAACAGCTTGATTTTGACTGTCTAAAATGACGTCAAAGGTACCTTCTTGGGGAAGAGGTTCGTCCTCTAGTGAGTAGAGATCGTAAGCTGATGCTGTTGCAGTCTTCTCACCTCTGAGAACCAAGTCGGCCAAGAGATCTGCTTCCACTCCAAAAGCCCAAGCGTCTATCTCATCTCCGATAGAGGGGTTAATTTGCTTGTATGCATTCCACATTTCTTGCGGTGTCATAGTTTGCTCCTTTTTTTCTTTCACCTTCCAATTTCTATAGCTTGTCAGTTCTAATTCTGGAAATCCTCGTAACTCTGCCTTCACCTTCAATACTAAGGGAGAGGCATTTTCTTGGGTCATCTGCTCAATAGGGACCCAAACTGCATTGGCTGCATCATTGCTTCCATCAAGAACCTCATGTGGAAGTGATTGTTGAGGGCATTCGAATTCAAGTACGATGTCATAAAATGCCATGATATGATGTACTGCGAAGTCTTGCCCTTCTTTTTGAACCAGCACGTCATACATCCTAGGATTAGCGTATCTGCTAATCGTATAGCCTGTCTCTTCCAGAACTTCTCTCTTGAGGGTTTCAGTCAACCCTTCACCTGCTTCCTGACTACCACCAAGTAAATCAAAACGATGCTGATAAGGTTCTCTCGTTTTTTCAATGCAAAGCAATTTCCCGTCTTGAAGACAGACCCCGTATACACCAAAGTGATTTTTGATTTCCATATTCCATTCTTTCTAAAAGTCAAAGATCGCTAGCTTACCTTATCCCTTAAAAGGAAAGAGGCTATAGATTTCATGCTCTTTGATATACTTCTTCAGTATCTCCATATTCTCTTCAATGTTTGCCTGAATATCTGTCTCTTCACAAGTTGACTCAGTAATAAAGAGGTAAATTTTCAGTAGATCTGTTAAGTATAGCAGACGGCGTTCCATTTCTGATTCGGAACTTGAAGCTTGCTCGATTTTTGCAAGCTTTTGCTCCAAGCTATCACCATTCAAAAATCTCTGATGAACTCTCCTTCTTATGTTTTGAGTGGATTCCTCCCCTTGCTCTAACGGAGACAAAAGGAGTTTTTTATAGTCAAATACCTGACTTTCTGCCTTTCTTTCCAGATAGGCCAATAAAACCAGAGAGCTATCAACAAAGGTCCAAATGTTATAATTCCCTTCAAATGGAACTTGTATGATCCTATCTAATAATTTCTTAGCCATTTCCTCTTGGCCATCCAGATAAAGTAAATAGGCCAGATGATTCAGCGATTCGAGATAGCTAGCTTTGGTTTTCTTATTCTTTTTGGGAACCAGGTTTAAATACGATGCTAGCTCAGCATCATTTTCAACCTCTTCGATTAGTTCTTTCACTTTCATTTCTTTTCTCCTATCCAACTCACTTTGTGTTACTAAGAAAGGCTTTTCTCAGGTCAATCTCAATCCTTTCTTCTGATAATTAGCTCTGAGGTTGTTCACATAAGAGCTAGTCAAGCCCCCAGTCCAGTTCCAAACACTTGGCTACATCCTCAAAAGCTTCTTCCCAAGACCATTGGCAATCCTTTCGACTCAATAGATAATCCACATACTTTTCATTCGTCCAACTCTCTGTATAGACAGAAAGAGTTCGCCTTTTTGTATCATCTTGGATTGTCGCAATTTTTTCCTGAGCCTTCTTTGTCCGTTCACTCAAATTGTTTATATAGAGAATATCAGGATCCTCAGGACAAATGGTCTCCGTCAAGTCACACCTTGTAAACCCGACAAAACTGAGATGAGCCTCTGATAGATCTGCGTGCAACTTTTCTACTTTCTTTGTCTTCTACCCAAAGGTACATTCAGACAGTTTTCCAATGATTTTATTAGACTGAAATTCTGGTAGGGGAAAGAAAATATCGTGCATCCTACACTTTTTAAAGAGACAATCCCTCATCTCACTGATATTCTCCAAAAGAGGACGCTCCATCTGACAAGAAAGGAAGGTAGACGATATAATGTCACTGTCATAAAATAAAGTTCCACTTAAATTGCATCGTTTGAAAGTACAGTTCCGAATAACTGTATGATTTTTGAAGCTGATTTCCCTCAAATCACAGTTTTCAAAGAAGACATTCTCAAAGATACAGTTTTCAAACACAACTCTAAAATTCTCTATTCCTTTTATATTTGTATTCTTAAAGTGGCGATTGCTAATAAGCGTGACTTTTCTAGCACCATCTCTCATCTTATCAATCGATAACTCTTCCCCACTGTTTAGGGTAATCTGTCCATCCTTTATGATAATCCCATCTTTCTCAACCATGTCCTGCTCCATCTTCTCATACTTCTCTTATAACCGACCACACCTAGTAGTAAGCGACTTCTCCTAAACCATATTCTAATATTTCAAGAGAATTGAGGGAGAATTTAATGCCTCTACCATGCTCCGAGTCCTCTTTCAGTCCAAATTCCAAGCCGAAAATTAAATCTATATCCCTTTGTTCAGACAAGATAAAAATGGAAAGGAGTCTTGCACTTGCTAATTCTGTAAATTCCTCCTGAATTTTTGCCAAAGCTTTTGGATACCATACTGATGATTGATCCAGGAGATTATCTAGTTTTGCTCTGTAAGACGAAGTCAACTCCTCATTGATAACCTCTAAAGAATCACTTAAAACAAGGCAGACCTTTTCTCTTTCCTCTGGAATCGATACAAACATCTCGTTATGGACATCAAATTTATATTCTCTCATCATTTTCTCTCCTAATGCTATCAGTCATCAGATACCTTTTATCTAATTAACCTAGCTAATCATTAAAGAGTATAAAATTATCGTGCTGATTATAATAATTCAAAGCATCAACCAAGTCTTGGAGACTTGCATCTGGCTTTTCTTCGAGCGCTACGATGAGAACATCAATCAACTGCTCTCCATAGTAGACTAGCTGGAGGTTTTGTTCCGCCACATCTGTCGGGTAGACATCACGGTCTTCCACGACATCTGGATAATCTGATACCCAATATAGGCTATTAAGTGTTAGTTCTCCATCCTCCTTGGCATAGAGGCAAAAATCATCTGATGATAACTTGTCCACACGCACTTGCTCGATAATCTGCTCAAGTGAAAGTTCTAGATATTTACGCATCATTTCTCCTTTTCATAGTTCACCTCCACATATTCACTAAGTATCAACTATATTACTTCAAACTCCAGCCACCATCAATGGTCAGGATTTGTCCTTGCATGGAGCTCGCTTTTCCACTTGCTAAGAAAAGGCTAATCTCTGCTACTTCCTCTGGCTCAATCCAGCGCTTGATTGGCGTTTCACTAGCCACCCAGTCAGCCAATCCACCTGGTTCAAAGTCCGTAGCGGTCATAGCTGTCTTGACTGCCCCTGGAGCAATCCCAAAGACCTGAATACCAGCCTCAGCATAGTCTAGAGCCAACTGCTTGGTAAAGCCAGCCAAGGCGTGCTTAGACGAGGTATAGGCGTGACCACCTCCGCCAGCTAGACTTGAAGCAATCGAACACATATTGATGATGATTCCTTTTTTATTTTCCAGCATTTGCGTCAAATAATAACGAGTCAACTCAACAGGAGTCATATAGTTGATTTCAAAAATCTCTTGAATTTCCTGCGCTGATTGTTCCAATAGGGGTTTGTAATCATCCAAAACTCCAGCAGTATTGCACAAAACATCCACATAAGGACACCAGTCAAAAATTGGCTCCAAATCCAAGGTCAAATCTCTCTGTAAAAAGTGGAAATCACGCTCTAAGAGTGGATTTTCACCTTGGTCCACACCATAAACTTGATAACCCTTCTCTAAAAAGAGTCGAGCTTGAGCAAGTCCGATACCTGAACTCACTCCCGTAATCAATACACGTCTAGTCATGCACTTCTACCCAATCTGTCGCCAAAACATCACAAGGTGTCGGACTCCACATGGAAAAACCTTCCCCTTCTCCTGACACGTTGATTAGGAAATAAGGCGTCACTTCAAGTGCAACCCCGTTTTGCTCAATAGTGTCAAAAAGTTGGACATAGTTTTCTGCCCCTCCCCAACCAGTTCGTACATATTTTTTCTTGGCCTTTAACCCAGGCAGGATTTCTTCAAAAGTCATGATATTCTCCTTTAATTCTACATTCTTCATTTAATTATAACAAAAAACCGTTTTCCAACGGCTTTTTGACTGTATATCTACTAAATTCTTCCTACCACTGCAATCCGGCTTCTCTGATTTCTTTCTTAGAAGCAAATTTCCCATTTGGTCTATGCCATCTTCCGTTTTTATCTCTAAAGTAGCCACCTGAATTTGTTGATTGCGAGTTTGATTCCTGACTTTCTTCCTGTTCTTGTGCGGCTTGGCGAGCTTTTTCCTGCTCTTCTTCTTTTGCTTTCTTTTCGGCTGCTTCTTTTTCTTCAGCCTCTTTCTTGGCTTTTTCCTCAGCTTCCTTCTTAGCCTTTTCTTCTTTTATCTTTGCATCTTCAACTATATTTTTAGCCGTACCGTCCAAATAATTGATTTCCGCATTAGCTGAAACATTGTCTAAAACAACATGCGTCACTGAATACTGATCAACCTTTTCTTTACTACCACCCAATTTGATTTCCAAGAGTTTGCCGTTTTCATCAATTCCCACATACTGCAATTCAATTTGTCTCGGAATTAATTCATCTTTTTGATAGATTGGGGTCACCTTGTAGTCAAGATAGTAGTTCGGATGATTGGCCAACCAAGAGTCCAATCGATTTTCATAATAAAGCATGCTACTTTGGTTTTGGTCATCTGTTCCAGAATAATTTCCAGCATTGAGCCAGTTAGTCATAGGAACCAAGTTTTTCTTTTCATCGTTTAATCCACTAAACTGGTACCCAACCAAATGACCACGACTCATCAACCAAGCTTCTTTTTTACCATCACCATAAAAGAATTTATAATTGTGCCATCCAACTGGATCATAAGTCAACTTGGACTCTCTCTTCTCAGTTGGCTCATCGCTGTCCTTAAGTTGAATATGAGCACCCGTTGCGCGTGATTTAGAATCCAATTCCCCAAGTTCTAGTTGTTTCTCATTTTTAAAAGGCAAGAGTCCAGCTTCTTTAAACAACTTTTCATCAAACTTGATTTGCTTCTGTTCAATTTTTTCTTCTGGGACCTTTGATTCCGCCTTATGTCCAGAACAAGCAACTAGTGTTGTGATGGAAAGTAAGGCAATTGAGAAAGATAGTAGCTTTTTCATAAAAATCTCCTTTTTATATAGTAATTAGATTAATATCTCCTATTACATTTTACTATCATTTTGTTAATTGTTCAAGAATAAAGAGGCTGTTATTATACTATTTCTCCTCCAATGTCCAAAACAAAAACGATAACCACTTTTCAGTAGTTATCGTTGATTTCTTTTGATTAGTCTTTCCAACCAAGTTTGCTGTTGATAGTCATCATGATGCTGGCTATCTTCTCACCCCAGTATGGATCGGAAGCATAGCGAACATTCATTCCGGTTGCTTTATTTCCAAGGTGGTCTCTGCCATAGTCGATGTAGTTCTCACGGATCCACTTGGCCGCTCCGAGAATTCCTTTGTCCACATTATCAAAGCTCTTGGCTGAGAGATATGGGCTAGTATCATAAGCAGCAATACCAAAGAAGTTGTTCTTATCTCTGGCAATTTGACTGCGACCCCAAGCACTTTCAAGGGCACTATGGGCCATCAAGTAAAGGGCATTGACACCGTAACGTTCTTCAGCCTCTTTGAAAGTCGCTCCTTTACCTGCTAGAGGACTATCTTGCAAGTTCATCATCGAATACAGTTTATCCAATTCAGCTGCACTATAATTACTTGGTTCTCTCAAGTTTTTATAAAGGAAAGGATTTTTAATGGTAAAGCCATCAAAATGCTCTCCATCAGTTGAGTAGTACTTCTTACCAATAACCATAGCAGATGTGTGTGGAGCTACTTTGATACTCGTGTATGGAGAGAGTTCATGGTAGAGGAATTTCCCATCACTAGTATAATGAGGGATAAACTCGCTTCCTTCATCCACTGCTGTCAAATCACTTTGATTCATATAGCCAGACAAGCCAGAAATCGAAACTGCAAGTCGGCCACCTTTTCGCGTCGAGCTATCCAGTGAGACAATGCTTCCTTGGTTAATGTAACTTAAGATTTCTCCAGATGCACTATAGACATAGGCAGTGATTGGTTTAACTTTGTAATATTTGGTTTTATCCGCAACATGCCATCTACCAGAAGCATCCAAGGTATGACCATCCACAGTTTCATTTTTTGCCATATAACCGCCGGATTTAAGGTAATACCATGATTGGTCGGATGAATCGTAGATTAATTCTTTCTCAGCCATCTTTCCATTTGACTTGAGGTAGAACCAATTGTTCTTGTACCATACCCACTCACTCGCAGCCATATAACCACCAGATTTGAGATAGTAGTAACCATTATCCCAGAGCCATTCTTTATTGGCATAATTTCCATCAGAGTTGATATAGAACCAAGAGTTATAATTCTTGTCAAAGAGCCACCCTTTGCCAGCTTTTGCTCCACTGCTCGTCACATAACTGCGGTCAATCCAAGTTTCCGTGGAGAGGTAGCCGCCTGATTTGAAATGGTAATCCTTGCCTTTGATGGTTTGCCAACCTTTTTCAGCATAGGTTCCGTCCTCTTTCAAGTAAAACCAAGAGTTATAATTCTTGTCAAAGAGCCATTCCGATTTCAATTTAGCTCCACTCTTCGCAACATAGAAACGATCTATCCAGCGCTCGGTAGAAAGATAGCCGCCTGATTTGAAATGGTAATCTTTTTCTTTAATCGTTTCCCAGCCTTTTTCGGCATAGGTTCCGTCAGCTTTCAAGTAAAACCAAGCATCATAATTCTTATCAAAGAGCCATTCCGATTTCAATTTAGCTCCACTCTTCGCAACATAGAAGCGATCAATCCAACGTTCAGTAGAAAGATAACCGCCTGATTTAAAATGGTAGTCCTTCCCATCTATAGTTAACCACCTATTTTCAGCATAGGTACCATCTTGTTGAAGGTAGAACCAACTGCTATAGTTGTCATCATAAATCCAGGCTTGTTTAACCTTATTACCATTTTCTGATATATAGCTTTTACCAAGCCAAGCATTTTTCAGCATTTTACCTTGTGAATTGATGTAGTACTGGTTCTCACCTTGAGTGATCCACTCATCTTTGGCCATTTTCCCGTCTTCTTTAAAGTAATATTTTTCCTGACCTTGTTGAATCCACTCATTTTGAGCTTTCTGGCCATCAGACTTGAGATAATACCAGGATTCTTGTTCCTGATTAAATACCCACTGTTCCTTGGCTTTAGCACCACTTTCAGTCACATAGTACTGGCCAACCCACGTTTTCGTAGCTAATTTTCCAGCTTCGTTAAAATAGTAATCCTTACCAGCAACAGTCAACCAGCCGTTCTCAGCACGATTTCCATCAGCTGTTAAATAAAACCAGGCCTGTTGCGTTTGGTCAAAAACCCATTGCTTGGTTGCTGGTTTCCCGTCTGCTTTGAGGTAGGTCTTTCCTTGCCACGTTCCCTCTTCTGCTTTTGCTGTCTCCACTACAGTAAAAAAACACCCCAATAAGCCAGCACTTACTAGGGCCACTTTCCATCGTTTCATTTAAATGCTCCAATAACGTTTTCTAATCCCTATTGTAACATAGTTAACCGACGGAAATATTACAAATTGATGAAGATTCTATTTCTTGTTGACGATAAGGAAGACCTAGCTTATCTCAGATTGGCTTTGACTTCCTTGCGTAATTCTTCCAAACTGCTAATGCCATATTTATCCATGACTTTTGGTAAATTTTCGATAATATCAGGACAGGCATAAGGATTGGTAAAGTTGGCTGTTCCAACTCCGATGGCAGATGCCCCAGCCAGATACATTTCTAGGGCAGCTTCTGCCGAATCTACTCCCCCCATTCCAATAATGGGCAAGTCTGTTGTTTGGGCTACTTGACGGATGAGTTTGAGGGCTACTGGAAAGACTGCTGGACCAGACATCCCACCTGTTCCATTGGCCAAGATTGGTTTTCTGGTTTTGAGGTCAAAGCGCATTCCAACTAGAGTATTAATCATGGTTAAGCCACTTGCTCCCGCATCTTCTGCAGCTTTTGCGACAGTAACGATATCGGTCACACTAGGGGTTAATTTGACATAAACTGGTACATCAGACGCTTCCACAGCTGCTTTCACCACATCATAAGCCAGATCTGGATCTTGACCAATCAAAAGTCCGTGATTACAGTGGTCAACATTGGGGCAAGAAATATTAAGTTCAATAGCTTTTACATTTGCTGCCTTAGAAATTCCTCGAGAAACGGCAGCGTACTCTTGTTTTGAAAAGCCTGCAACATTTGCGATGATGGGAAGCGTAGGATACTCTCTTTCCAGCCAAGGCAACTTTTCAGCTAAAACAGCTTCTAAACCTGGATTTTGCAAACCGATTGCATTGAGCATACCTGCAGGCGTTTCTGCCACCCTAGGAGTTGGATTGCCAAAACGGGGTTCTAGAGTCGTTGCCTTGATCATAATAGAGCCTAAAAGGTCTAAATCATAGTACTTGGCATACTCTTGGCCGAAACCAAAACAGCCTGATGCTGGAATGATGGGATTTTTCAAATCCAAGCCTGGTAGAGAAACTTGTAAACGATTTGTAGTCATGACTTTCTCCTTATAATACAACCGTTCCTGTGCGGAAAACAGGACCATCTTCACAGACGCGTTGGCTGACGGTCTCACTATCTGGGACCTTTAGAACGCAGGCGTAGCAAGCCCCCATTCCACAAGCCATACGAGATTCCAGAGATAGATAGGCTCTTGGGTGGTCATAAAACCTTTGATTGATGTACTTCATCATTCCTGGAGCTCCACATGAGTAAACAGCATCAAATTGACTGTCTAAATCATTGATGATAACAGACACATTTCCCTTGACGCCATACGAACCATCATCTGTCGTTACAAAGACCTGACCATATTGGGCCAATTCGGTTTCGAGAATCACAGCATCCTTGTTGGCAAAACCGAGGACTGTCACTACTTTCACGCCACGCGCATTCAATTCCTTGGCCACTTCGAGCAAGGGTGGAACACCAATCCCACCACCAACGAGGAGAACTTGGCTCTGATTGTCTAAATCAGACAAGTCAAAACCATTTCCCTGAGGCCCCATAACATCAAGAGTATCTCCCTGCCTTAAGGTTGAAAAAATAGCTGTCCCAGCCCCCTCAATCCGATAAATGAGGTGACACTGCTTGTTTGCCTTGTCAATAGACGAAATTGAAATAGGGCGACGCAAGAGATGGGCATCATCAGGCACACGCAGATGAAGAAATTGGCCTGCTCGCATGGCTTCAACCATTTCCCCTTCTAGGACTAATTCAAAGATTGCTGGCGCGATTTCCTCTTGTGCAACCACCTTCATGGTTTCCAAACGAATAGCACCCAAACGTTTCTTACATGTGGGATTCATGACTTTTCCTCCTTAAATTTAAGGGGACCAGATAAAGAAAAGACCTTGCTAATGCAAGGCCTCAGTTAGGTTAGGCTAGAACTCATGCGCACACTTAAAAAGTCTCCACAGAGAGTCCCCTTATCCCTTTTATCTGACACCTTGTGAGTCTCTCTGGACTCCCCTTAAAGGTTAAATTTGTATTAGTATACTCTTTCAAAGAAAAAAAGTCAAGCAGAAAACGAACATTCTACTTGACTTTACTGGATTATTTTTCACGAATGACTTCGACCTTGTATCCATCTGGATCTTTGACAAAGTAATAGTTTGGTTGAGTTCCTGGAAGTCCATTAGGGGCTGTCACCTCATAGCCTTTGGCGCTATGTTCTTGATGTAGGGCCTCAAGGTCAGGTGTACTGAGGGCGATATGGGCAAAGCCATCTCCTACTACATAAGGACCGTGATCATAGTTATAGGTTAACTCCAACTCGTAGTCATCACCCTCAAGTCCTAAATAGACAATGGTGAAAGCATGATCTGGAAAATCTCTGCGACGTAATTCTTTAAATCCAAAAGCATCTTGATAAAATGCGATTGATTTTTCAAGGTTTTCTACTCGCAAGCAAGTGTGTAGCATTTTTGAAGCCATTTTCATTACCTCTTTCATTTGAATAGTTCTATTATACCCTTATTCAGGAAAATTTACTAGAAACTTGAACTAGAGTCCCCTTCTCTAAGCTTTCATTCTAAGCAGCACTTTTACGATTTTCCTTGCGTATATTGCGAATAAGGAAAAGCATGATCAGGACAAAGAGTCCCTCGAGGAAGTAGAAAGCAAATTCGCTGTTCATGATTAGTAAGTCTTTGTAATGATAGTTATTACCGAAAACTGAATTTGGTGCAAATAGGATTCGCAACAGTCTTCTTAGGAAAATAAAGATCTGCAAGCCATAAATCATAAAGACCTTCTTCACACCAATCATGAAACCTTGTTCCTTTGTAAAATAAGACAAAGCAATTCCATTTAACAAGAGAATAACCGTTATGGCCAGAGTTTCATTTCGTAGAATAGTTGGATCAAAGATGTCTAAACGGCTGTGAATGTAAGGCAACGTTTGAAAGAGTAAGATTCCCAAGATTGCTGGTATGAAAATTTTCTTCAGAGATGGTGGAAATCCAGGACTAAATCTTGTAAAAGATAAGCAAATCACAAGGATTGCAAAAATATGGAAGTAAGCTATGGCAACTCCTGAAATAGTCTGGCTTTGATTTACCAAAGCAGAAAGAAAACCAGCAGAAAGAAAGATACCAACAGGAATCAGCTTCTCCAAAGAATAATCCCACTTCAGCCCCTGACTCACTTGAAAACCATCGATGAAGCTGAAAAATGTAATGAACATAAGGGCACCAATGAGACCAAATGGTAAGGATGGAATGACGAGGGTTAATAACAAGATTAGTAGGAACCATGGATGAGGACTGTAGTAGAATTTTCGTTTTTCTCCCCTAGCAGTCACTCCTTCCTCAATCGGTGTTTTCCTCAATTTTAGCATATAGACGTAAAAGAGTGAAAACATACCCGCATGAACCCATGAATTATAACCAGGTCTCTCTATAATACTGAGTAGCAAACTTACAATCGTAAAGAGGCCAAAGAAAATCTGAAGAAACTTATTTTTAAAGACCTGTCTTTTTTTCCAATCCAAATAAGAGAGCTTGGCCTTTGGATGACTAAGTTCATAAGCATAAACTGTCATCTCTTCTAGTTTCTGGTCTGTCTCCTCCGTCATCATTTGGGGAGCCATTTTAGAAGTAGGAAAAGGAGCTAAAACATATCTTAGGAGATCGCCATCTGTAAATCGATGGTACTCCTTATAGATCTGTTGAAGCAAAATCGTTAGAATGCGTGGTCTTCCTTTAAAGTAGCTTCTCCACTTCTCCCAATCATTGATATCTTCATCGCTCTTGGTGAGCTTATCAATATAGAGATAACCTTCATTGTACCAGTAATCAAAATTTTCTTTTTTATCTAGTGCGTACTCCTCTACTACTGAAGGATAAGAATGGATACTCTTCCAGAAATGGAGTTTTTTCAGGTAAGGATTTGATTCCTCATCACTGTAACGCTCCACAAATTGGAGAACGAGGGCTAACACTTTCGCATTGGTTAAAGGATAGACGTCCACCTTTTCTAACAAATCAAGTAGGAGAGTGTGATCTTTAACTGATTCAAAAAGGTATTGCCAATCACGTAACAGTTTGTACTCGTCTTCATAGCGAGCATGGAGCAACTCATAGAAGGCTGCCTCAACTTCATCTGGATTATCTAGAGAGTAGTGACTAAAGTCAACGTTTTCTCCCAGCTCCCCTTTTACTTCGTCTAAGTAATCAGCCAAGTCATTCAAGAGTGGATAATCCTCTTCAAATATGACTTGTCGGTTTTTTTCAAGAATATAGGTTAAAACTGGCACACTCTTGATTATCTGACGATTTTGATTTACTTGATCTAAGACCATAAAGCCCAGATAGGGGTGCTTGAAAAACTCTATCCAAGAGCTCAATTGATTTGCTTTGTTAAAATCATGGAGAATTTTTTGGCAAAGTTGATAAGAATAATAGAATTCTTCAGTGGCTTCATGTGCGCTTTCAAGCGAACTGCCTTCCTCTTCTGCTATAGCTCTTTTAACTTTCCAATACTTCAGTTTATAGTAATATCCCCAGTACTTAAAGTCAGGTATATAGTCTTCCAGCAAGGGAATGAGGATAGAGAATTGCTCCGGTTTGTTAAAAATATAAACATCCATTTCCTCTAAAACCGATTGAATAATGTCCATATCATACTGATACTGATGAAAGAACTGACGCCATAGATGCTCTTGTTCCTCTTGGTTATACCCGTCGTTTCCAACAATACTTTCAATCCCATTTCGGATTAGATAGGTTCCTTCATTATAACCGCTAAAGTCAAGAGTAGACCTTGCTGTTCCTTCTTGCCCTCGGTTCTCTTCGTCACCAAACGTTTCAAAGTTGAGGGGATTCGTAGCTCTTTCTTCAGAATCTCCATTTAGCTGAACTTCCTCATCATAGTCACTAAAGTCAAGGGTGGACTTTTGCTCATCCTCTTCCGCTTTAAAGGTTTCAAAGTTAAAAGAATTGCTGGTTTTATCAGTCGATTGCTGATAATCACTGAAATCAAGACTAGATGTTTCAGACTCTTTGTTCTCAGTTTTCCTTTCTTCAGTCAAGTGTTCAAAGTTGAGACTAGAGTTAGGCTTTTCATTCGCCTCTTCTTCAAGTTCAGTAGCTTCTTGAGAGTCACTCGCTTTTCTTAGACTATTTTCTAGTCTTGTGTTTCTAGATCTCGCATAAGTCAAGGCTTTTTGATACGCTTCAACAATTTCTTGGTAAATTTCTGGTTGGTCTTCTGGGTGATAGAGCCGAACCAGTTCAGCATAACGCCTTCTAATAAGCTTGACGTCAGTCGTTGGCTCTATCCCTAAAGTTTCCCATATATTCATAAGGTCTCCTCTTTTACAGTCCTCGCTCTAGGAAGTCTAGATAGTTTGAAAATGATTGATAAAGTTTTGGCAAATGATACACAGATGCTTGACTGACCTCTTCTTCAAATCGTCTAGTTTCAGCCATTAGCTCATCTCTTCTTCTTCCCAAGAGCATACTGTACACGCGATTCGCTTTTTCAATCAAGAAACGGTAAACCTCTGTTTCTTGAGCATTGATCTTATAGCGAGTCAACTCTGCTTGCTTAGCCTTGATTTCCTTTTCTGTCAGAGTAACACTATCTTGGAGAATAACATGACTAAAGACTTCCTGTGTTGAATCAATTTTCACTTCGACATCCAAAATTCCATTTAAATCATAGGTAAATCGAACTGTGAAACTTTCATTTACTCGAGTATTCACAGGGACGGGAACTTCTAATTCTCCTAGAAACAGGTTTTGTGATGCCTTCATCATCTCACCTTGATAGACCTTTATCTTGACTTGGCTCTGTCCCAATTCAGCCGTATAGTACTGCTCGATGCGTGAAGCAGGTAGGGTAGAATTTCGCTCAATAATCGGCGAAAAACGGTCTCCAACTATCTCAATCCCCAGTGTAAAAGGACAAATATCAGACAGCAACAAATCACGTATCTCACCCTTCCGTTCTTTTATTCCTGCTAAAAGGGCACAACCTCTCGCAATCATCCGATCAGGATCATCCGAAACCTGCACCACTTGATTGATACAGTAGGATAAAAAGTCCTGAACCAAGCGGAGTTTCGAAGTCCCCCCAACAATAACAAAGTTATCTGATGATACATAGCTATAGCGTGCATCCATTAAGGCACGGTCCAAAACAGCCTTAACACGGGCTAGCAGAGGTTGACAAAGCTCATAAAAACGCTGGTAGCTCAAGTCTAGAGTGTATTCCTGATCTTGGTCCAGAACTGTCATCTTCACTTCTTCTTTACTATTGAGTTCTAGCTTAGTCTTTTCAGCCTGTACCAGAATTTTGCTATAAAATTCTCGGGAAATCGAATCCTTGGTTAATTGATTGGAGACTAAAAATTCCTCAGCAATAGCCGAAGTAAAATCTTCTCCTCCCAAACGATTGTCCCCTGCGATCGAGACGATTTCGACGATATTATCAAAAAGCTCTACAACTGAAATGTCTAGAGTCCCACCACCAAAATCGACTACAATAAAGGATTGATCTTCTTGGTTTACCATAGATCTTTTAGCAAGAGCTGCTGCGGAAGGTTCATTGATAATCCGATCAATCTGAACACCTGCAAATTTCCCTGCTAGTTTGGTCGCATAGCGTTGAGCATCGTTGAAATAGGCTGGTACACTGACAATCACTTCCTCAACCTTTTCTCCAAGATAGGTCTCTGCATCGTCTACCAACTTTCGAATGATAAAGGAGCTTAATTCTTCAGCCTTATATGCTCGATTTCCTAGCGTTAACTCATGCTTAGTCCCCATAAAACGCTTGAACTGAGAAACCGTCTTATCTGGGTGGGTCACCAAGCGTTCCTTGGCAATTTTTCCAACTATAATCTCATCATTGTCATCTAAAGCCACAACAGAAGGAGTCAAATACTCACCAAAAGCATTGGGAATCAGCTTGACCTGGCCATCTTGATAAACCCCTACTAAAGAATTAGTCGTTCCTAAATCAATACCTACTATCATCTTCTTCTAACTCCAAATCTTTTTTAGATATTCCTATTATACAAGAAATATCCTATTTTCTTTGAAAAAATCTGTGATTTACTCTCTAAAATAGAAAATCGTTTAAGGAAAATAAAAAAGTTTCACCCTACTCTTGCGGTAAAAACCACGAGAGTAAGAATGAAACAGTTTGTCATTATTTACCAAGTTTTGCTTTAGCTGCATCTGCAAGAGCTGTGAAAGCTGCTGCATCGTTAACAGCCAAGTCAGCAAGCATTTTACGGTTAACTTCGATTTCAGCCAATTTCAAACCATGCATCAATTGTGAGTATGAAAGTCCGTTCAAACGAGCTGCCGCATTGATACGAGTGATCCACAATTTACGGAAGTCACGTTTTTTCTGACGACGGTCACGGTATGCATAGTAGTAAGAGTTCATTACTTGTTCTTTTGCAGTACGGAACAAGATGTGTTTAGCTCCATAGTAACCTTTTGCTAGTTTAAGAATACGTTTACGACGTTTGCGTGATACAACGCCACCTTTAACACGTGCCATGTTTTATTTCCTCCAAATATTTCCTAGAATTGTTTACTTACTGTTAGGCTATTATTTCAAGCGAGTAAGCATTGCTTTGATACGTTTGAAATCTCCTGAATGCACCATAGATGCTTTACGAAGATGACGACGTTGTTTCTTAGTTTTTCCGTGGAAACGGTGAGAAGTGTAAGCACGGAAACGTTTAAGTCCACCAGAACCTGTACGTTTGAAACGTTTAGCTGATGCGCGGTGTGTTTTTTGTTTTGGCATGATTTTTTCTCCTTTATTTAACTTTCTGACAATTATTTTTTGTCAGTTGCTGGCGCCAACTGCATGAACATTTGGCGTCCATCCATCTTAGCTCGTTGTTCGATGATCGCAATATCTTGTGTTGCTTCAGCAAACTCGGCTAAAACTTTTGCACCAATCTCTTTATGGGTGATCATACGCCCTTTAAAGCGAATGGATACCTTAACTTTATTTCCTTTTTCAAGGAACTTGCGTGCATTGCGAAGTTTTGTGTCAAAGTCACCCTTGTCAATAGTTGGACTCAGACGAACTTCTTTCACAGTAACAACACTTTGTTTTTTACGTTGTTCTTTTTGCTTTTTCTGGTACTCAAATTTGAACTTACCGTAGTCCATAATTTTAGCAACAGGTGGCTTTGCTTGGGGTTGGATCAATACTAAGTCAACATTTGCACTATCAGCTAATGCTTGCGCTTCACTGAGTGGCTTGATGCCTAGCTGTTCTCCCTCAAGACCGATCAAGCGAACTTCACGTACACGAATTTCATCATTGATGAATAAGTCTTGCTTTGCTATGGTTTTCACCTCTTTTTTATTATTAGAGAAAAACAATAGCGGACTCGTAATAATACAAGCCCGCACGTTATGATAGCGTTTCTTAGAAACTTTTCATCCGTAGGGCCAGGCAACTTGATGTCACAAGGCGAGAAGCTCTCACTTCTGCTTTTCTCAACTTTTATATGATACCAAGTTTTCTATCCCTTGTCAAGATAAAAAGTCAATTTTTCGAAAAGTTTGTCTATTTTATCGAACCGTTTCAATTCTCCAACTATTCCATCCTTTAAAGCGGATAGCCCCTTGCTGGTCAGTTCTGTAAATCTTACTCTTGATACTTTCCATTCGTGTCAAGGATTCCTGATGGGGGAGTTTCGCACGATTGCTCTTTCCGACTGAAATGAGAGTAATTTGTGGTTTGATTTTTTCTAGGAAAGCTGGATTTGATGAGGTTTTAGCACCATGTTGGCCTGCTTTCAAGACATCCACCTCTAGGTCAGGATATTGCTTCAGCAAATCCTTCTCTCTTTTTTCCTCCAAATTTCCTGTGAAGAGAAAGTGCTTATCTAAGAGTTTTCCATAAAGAACCAGAGAATCATCACGATTCCCATCTCCAATCTTCCTTGGAGATAGGACTTCTAAGTAACTGCCAAAAATCGGGAAATTCTCCCCATCTGCCACACTACGTACCTTGTTTTGACTTGCTTCTAGTTCCGCTACAAATTCCTTCTGTGTCAGACTTCCTTTTGATACTAAAGTCTCCCCAACATGGAAAGCCTTAGTCACCTCCAGTAAATCACCAACATGTTCCTTGTCTGCATTGGTCAAAATCAGCTGGTCAATCTTATCTACTCCTCGACTTTTTAGATAGGGAATCAAAGTTCTCCGGGCATTGCTGTTCGTCGCCTTTTCCTGCCACGCTTGTATTTTCTTGTCAGATTCTGCTTTACCTCCTACATCTATGAGAATAGTTTTACCAGTTACATCCCGTAGGAAAATACTCTCCCCTTGCCCAACATCTAGCATGGTAATTTCATTTTCAAGCGGATGCTTGGTCAAGAAAAAGAGCCCCACGATAAAGAGACTGAATCCTGCTAGTCTTTTGACATTTTTCCTAAAGTCATAGACCAAGGCCAATGAAACTAAGAGAAGAATCAACAGCCATGCGTTTGGTTGTCCAAAAACCAAGGGCCTACTTGCCATCTGCGAAACCAAGCGAATGACGCCCTCCAACCACTCAAAGACAAAGTTAAACTGAGTGACTGGGTAAACAAAAGACAGAATAAATAAGATGGACAAAAGTGGCAAAAAGACCACATCAAACAGAAAGGAAAATACAAAGGTCAAAAGGATAGACCAAGGCTGAAATTCTGCAAAATAGAAGGATAGAATAGGCAATATTCCCAAGGAAATGACCAGACTTTCTCTAGCAACAGCCTTGAGTCCCTCCCCTTCTTTACTAGTCATGGTCAAGATAAAAGCATAAGCGCAGGACAAGACTCCTCCTGCAGTTAGGAAAAAGTTGGGCATAATGATAAAAAGGACAAGGACCGTCAAGGCAAAATTATCCAAACCCTTAATACCATGTTGGGCCAGTAACTTTTGCAAGAGACTGCGAATGACTGAAGCTGAAAATCCTGTCAGACCTGCATAGATAAGAAAAAATGGATAAGTTAGCCACTTCAACTTCTCTTGGGTCAAGCCCAATCGCAAGAGGAGTTTCTTAAAGGCATCCATAAAGAAGCCCACCTGCATACCCGACAAGGCAAAGAGATGGATAATTCCAAGACTGGAATAGAGCTCATTCATTTCCTCAAAGTCCGTGTCCAAATGTCCCAGCAAGAGACCCGTCATATAATTGCGCATAGGATCTGGAAAGTAATCCTTGATCCAAACTACAGCCTTTCGACGTAAACTAGACAGATTTTCCCCTATATCCCAACTGCTAACCTTTTGAAGTGACTGGATTTTTTTGATATTGATTGTCTGGTAAATTCCCTGAGTTTTCAGATAGGCTTGGTAGTTAAAGCCACCAAAATTCCTCTGCCCTTCGGGTTCCGAAAGTTTTCCTTCTAGTTCAATCTCATGAAGGTCTGTTAAGGTCTGAAAGAGCTCTTTCTCTTCCTCGGACTGGAGTTTATAGTAAACTTGGAAGGTGTGACCCTCAGTCTTGCCCCGAAAGGACAGACTATCTCCATTGACCTTAATAGTGTCAGGCAAAATCCGTACCCTCTCAACAGAATCCGCTAGGTTTTGACTAGCTTGTGTCTGTTGCCAGTTTTGAAACAAAAACCAAAAACCAAAAACTCCACAAAACGCTAGAACTTTACCGGCCGATTTCCAAGGAAATTGGAAAAAGAGACAGACAAGCAAAAAAACAAAACCTAGCAGTGCGAGATAGGACGCTCCAAAAATTGCATAGTAAAGCCAGAGTAACATAAAACTCAGATAGATTAGGGGGATAGGGAAATTCTTAATCCACTGTAACATAGTCTTTTAACTTTTCTATCGTTTTGGCACCAATGCCAGAGACTTTCTTTAATTCATCTACCGACTTGAATTTGCCATTTGCCTCACGATGGTCGATAATATCCTGCGCTCGTTTTCCTCCCAAGCCTTTGACCTGTTTTAGTTCTTCCAGACTAGCTTTATTGAGGTTGACCTTCTTTTCTTTACTTGTCGAAGGAGTCGTTCCAGAGGCAGCCTGCTGGCTAGCTGCTTCTTCTCCCTTAGTTGGAACATAGACAAGAGCCTCGTCACTGACTTTCTGAGCGAGATTGAGCGATTTACTATCTGCTTCCTCTGTCAATCCACCAGCTTTCTGAACGGCATCATGAACCCGACTCCCTACTGGCAAATCATAAATCCCTGGCGATTTAACAGCCCCCTTAACATCTACTGTTATTAGATCTTGTTCAGGAGACTCTTCCTTTTCTTCCTTGTTCACTTCTTTTTCAGACGATGAATCCTTTGAAACAGCTGCGACTTCAGCCTGCAAATTTGTTTCTGTGACGGGTTTTTGTGTAGATGGTTTTAGCAAGAAAAATCCGCCCAAGGCCAAACCCAAACCAGCACAGATGACAATGATTTTATACTCTTTGATTTTCTCGATAATTGCTTCCATATTTTCTCCTCTCTTAAGTTATTCGCAAGAGAAAGAAAAAAACAGCTGAAAAATCTTTTCACCTGCTTATTTATTTGCAAAATAGTCTTCCTTGGTCAAGACATAATGAACTCTTGTGATCATTCGACCTGGCTCTTTATTATCCATTCTGGCATAGGGTTCTTCGTGGGAAAAGCGCATACCTGATTTCTCCATGACCTTTCCTGATGCGGGATTGTCCTTGTCGTGAAGAGCGGTCAACTTGTTCATTCCAATCTTCTCAAAAGCCAGTTCAATCACGGCACGATTAGCTTCTGTCGTCAATCCTTGATTCCAATATTTTTTATTGATAATGTAGCCAATGGCTGCCTTCTTAAGAACAGTATCAATCTTGTGCAAATCAATGGTTCCGATAAACTGGCCAGTGCTTTTTAGTTCGATTCCCCAACGTCCCAAGGGACTAGCCAAGTAGAACTGAGAGATGTTGTTCTTGGTTTCTTCTAAGCTTTGATTTGTTGGAAAAGTGTAGCGTGTATTTTCTCTGTCTGAGGCATACTCAAACATAGCTTCTGCATCGTCCAAGGTTACAGGTCGGAGCAATAAACGCTCCGTTTCTATAGATGGATACTGGGCAAATTTCACAAATATTGATCCCATACTTTTCCCTCCATTAGAGCTTGATTCTCACTAGTCTAGCATAAATAAATTTGGATGACAAGTTTTTCTTGATTTTTGAAGCGGTTTCATATACAATAAAACCATCACATTTTTGATTTATGAACTGAAATGTGACAACTAAAACAAGACCGTCAATTGAAAGGTAGGTTATCTCTATGTTAATCGGAATCCCAAAAGAAATTAAAAATAACGAAAACCGCGTTGCCCTAACTCCTGCTGGCGTCCATAGTTTAGTCAGCCGTGGACATCGTGTCCTCATCGAAACAAATGCTGGTCTCGGTTCAGGATTTACTGATGAGGACTATCAAAATCAAGGAGCTGAGATTGTCGCTACTGCCGCTGAATCCTGGGCTGCCGAGTTGGTCGTAAAAGTAAAAGAACCACTAGCTTCTGAATATGGTTATTTGCGCGACGATCTTCTCCTCTTCACCTACTTGCACATGGCCGCTGCGCCAGAATTAGCAGATGCTATGTTAGCAGCCAAAACAACAGGAATTGCCTATGAAACTGTTCGTGACAATCAAGGACAACTACCCCTCCTCGTTCCTATGAGTGAGGTTGCAGGTCGTATGGCTGTTCAAATCGGAGCTCACTTCCTTACTAAGCAAGCTGGTGGTTCTGGTGTCCTACTAGGTGGTGTGCCGGGTGTTCCAAAAGGAAAAGTAATCATCATCGGTGGTGGTGTCGTTGGTACACATGCTGCCCGCATCGCCCTTGGTCTTGGTGCTCAAGTGACTATTTTAGATATCAGTGCGAAACGTCTCTCAGTTCTAGAAGAAGTCTTTGGAAACCAAATTCAAACTCTTATGTCTAATTCATTCAACATCGAAGCAAGTGTGAGAGATGCTGATGTGGTGATTGGTGCGGTTCTCATCCCTGGTGCCAAAGCACCAAAATTGGTTACAGATGAGATGGTCAAACAAATGCGTCCAGGCTCTGTCATCGTTGACGTTGCTGTTGACCAAGGTGGCGTTATCGAGACAGCTGACCGTGTGACAACGCACGATGAACCTGTCTATGAAAAATACGGTGTTCTACACTATGCTGTTGCTAATATCCCTGGTGCGGTTGCCCGTACTTCAACCATCGCCCTAACCAATGTCACTCTTCCTTATATCGAAGCATTGGCTGACAAAGGATTCGCACAAGCAATTTCTGAAGATGAGGGCTTGCGTCAAGGTGTTACCACTTATCAAGGTTACTTGACCAGCCTCCCAGTTGCTCAAGGTCTCGATAAAGATCACACGTCAATCGACGAACTTGTTTAAAGCTAGACACTCATTAAAAAAGAGCAGTTCACATCTGAACTGCTCTTTTGCTATTCTGTCTCTTCCTTCTTTTCTTCATTTTTAACTGAAGCTGGTTCATAAGCTCGTATGATTTGAGCGACAACTGGATGACGAACCACATCCTTGGCTGAAAAATGAACAAAGTCGATTTGGTGAATATTCTTAAGCTTTTCTTGGGCATCAATCAAACCGGACTTGACATTACGTGGCAGGTCAATCTGACTGATATCCCCATTGACAATCATCTTCGAATTAAAGCCTAAACGAGTCAAGAACATCTTCATCTGCATGATGGTCGTATTTTGTGCCTCATCGAGAATGACAAAGGCATCATCCAAGGTCCGGCCACGCATATAGGCAAGGGGCGCTATTTCGATAATCTCACGCTCCATGAGACGGGTCGTTTGGTCTTTCCCGAGAATCTGATACAAGGCATCATAAACTGGTCGAAGATAAGGATCGACCTTCTCCTTGAGATCACCTGGAAGAAATCCTAGACTCTCACCTGCTTCCACTGCTGGACGAGTCAGGATAATCCTCTTGACCTGCCCGCGTTTAAGAGCTGTCACTGCCAAGGTCACTGCAAGAAAGGTCTTCCCTGTCCCTGCTGGTCCGATTCCAAAGGTCACATCATGCTGTTTGACACTGTCCACATAAAGTTTTTGACCCAAGGTTTTGACACGGATCGGTTTCCCAGTATTGTCTTTGATGATTTCTTCTTCGTAAAGGGCGACAAACTTATCGATTTCATCGTTTTTGACCATGCTAATAGCAGTCACCACATCTGGCGTGCCAACGGTCATTCCCCGATTCACCAAGACCATCAAGGCTTGGATAACCTGACGGGCTTCCTCACAAGCAGACTCTTCTCCGATAACCTGCACAATCTCCGTACGAGCATGAATCACCACATCGAGCTCTTCTTCCATCAAACGAAGATGGCGCTCATTGGAACCAAAAAGATGGAACAAGTCATCTGGATGACTCAGTTGAATGTCTATTGAATGTTCCTTCAAATAAAGAACCTCTCTAATCCGTTTATTTCTTTTTATTATAGCAAAGAGAACAATAAAATACTAGCCTTATCTTATTGTCTCTAGTGTTCTAAGTATTCTTGCCAGATGGCATCAAAATCTCCTAGGTTAAAAGAGAAACTGGCATGCTCCTCCAAAAAGCGACTCACCTCATCGAAATCATCCGTGTGTTTTGGAAAGGCTGACTCCTCAAAAGCGAGGTCTGCCAAGATAGCTTTAGGACTGTTACTTTTAGGATTGCGCTCGGTCATGAGCCAAGTGTAAAATGATTTTCTCAATTCTTTCTCCTATCAAGAGTTTTTTAATGACACTTTTCTGATTCTTGAAAATTACTGGACTTAGCTTCTGAAACGTAGTGGTTTATAAAATCTGTTTTAGCATCAGTATAGGCATCTCGATTGTGTTCAAATTTTTTCCATAAACTTAGTTTTAATTCCTGATACGCTTGGGCAATATCTGGATGCTGGCAGAGATAATCTCTAAAATAAATCTCGTCATGATCTCCCGTCATTCGCAAATGTAAATGAAAAACTTTCTCAGCAAATCCCTGCTCTGTATATCCTTTATTTAGCGAAATCCTGTTAGGACTCTCCGACATCACTAGCCACCCATTCTTCACCAATAAATCCCTAACTCTTGCTAAATCCTCTATTTTACCTACTTCTAACAGAATATCAACGATATTTTTGGCCCAAATATTAGGGATAGCAGTGCTACCGATATGTTCTATTCTTTGAATAACATTTGCACCCAATATTTTTTTCAGACTTGTTTTTTCCGATTCATACCAGTCTTTCCACTCTGACTTGTGCTCTACTAGAAAAATAGGAAAAAGTTGCCAGAGTTCCTCTAAACTCATTTCTTCAAGTTTCTTTATCATGTCTATAAGGTCTAAATCAACTCTGTACCAAACTGGTCTTGCTTGATTTTGCCAGCCTTCATCAAGCCACCGAGTGCTTTCTTGAACTGACCTTTAGAGATACCAAAGGTTGCCTTGATATCCTCAGGAGACGACTTATCATTCAAGGTCATGAAACCGCCATTGCTTTCCAAGTAGGTCAAAATCATCTGGGCATCATTTTCCAACATTTCAAAAGAACGTGGTTTGAGGGAGAGGTTCAAGGTACGATCCACCTCACGGAAACCGATGACACGCGCATCTAGCACTTGCCCCAAACGTGGCTCTGCGTAGCGTTCACTTGGGTGAATGAAACCAAGCATGTTATTCTCTGGTAGGTAAACAAATGTTCCTGACAGCTTGAGACGGTAAACAATAGCTGGCCAGTTTTGGTTCTGCATGTTGTTGTAGGCAGGACGAGCCAGACGTTGGAAGTCTTCCTGATACGCCAAAAGTCCCCAGATTCGGTCTTTCTTGTCCACTTCAAGACGGATGTAAAGTTTATCACCTTTCTTAGGCCAGAGTTCCTTGAGCTCAGGGAGGATATCAAGTGACACAACGATTTCCTTATCAGGTAGACCGGTATCGACAAAGACACCCAAGTCTTTACGAACTTCTGTTACGGTTCCCCAGCCAAATTGGTCTTGAGTGGCAGTAACTTCTTGAGTGGTCAAGCGGAGTTTCTGCTTCATATCCGTATAGGCAAAACCTTTGACCGTATCACCTACCGAATGTTGACCTTCTTCCTTAGCAAGAGCATAGGTTTGACCATCCTTTTGCACAAAGTAAAAACGGTCATTTTCATCGATGATGAGTCCAACGATAAAACTTGCAAGATTTGTATTCATATTTCCTTCTTTCGAATAAAACTCAGCCAGCAATGCCAACTGAGTTTTTCTGTTTATTTTTAGACTTCCAAGATTTCTTTTTCTTTATTGGCAGTCATGTCGTCGATGTGTTTCACAGCATCGTCTGTTACTTTTTGAATATCTTTTTCAAGAGTCTTCAATTCGTCTTCAGTGATTTCTTTTGCTTTTTCTTGTTTTTTAGCTTCGTCCATAGCGTCGCGACGGATATTGCGGACAGCCACTTTAGCATTCTCACCGACCTTCTTCACTTCTTTGGCAAGGTCACGACGAGTTTCTTCTGTAAGAGCTGGGATAACCAAGCGGATCACAGAACCGTCATTAGCTGGTGTGATACCAAGGTCAGAAGCGTTCAAGGCACGTTCGATGTCTTTCAATGAAGACTTGTCAAATGGTGTTACCAACAAGACACGCGCTTCTGGAATGGTAATTGAAGCGATTTGGTTAAGAGGAGTTTCGACTCCATAGTATTCTACGTGGATACGGTCTAGTAAGCTTGCGTTGGCACGACCGGCGCGGATACCACCAAATTCACGAGCAAGTGATTGGTGAGACTGGGTCATTCTCTCTTTAGCTTTTTCTACAATTGCGTTAGCCATAATTTTCTTATTCCTTTTCTTCGATATTGTTTGAAACTGTTGTTCCGATATTTTCACCAAATACGACACGTTTGATGTTGCCTGGTTGGTTCATATTGAAGACAACCAAGTCAATGTCGTTGTCCATAGAGAGGGTTGAAGCAGTTGAGTCCATGATACGAAGACCTTTATTGATAACATCACGGTGGGTCAATTCTTCAAACTTAACGGCAGTTTTGTCTTTCTTAGGATCGGCATTGTAAACACCGTCTACACCATTTTTAGCCATAAGGATGGCATCCGCTTCGATTTCAGCTGCACGAAGGGCTGCTGTTGTATCTGTTGAGAAGTAAGGTGAACCAATCCCAGCACCAAAGATAACGATACGACCCTTTTCAAGGTGGCGAAGGGCACGTCCACGTACATAAGGTTCAGCCACTTGTTGCATGGCAATGGCAGTTTGCACACGCGTATCGACACCAACTTGTTGCAATGAATCTGCCATCACAAGAGCATTCATCACGGTCCCAAGCATTCCAGTGTAATCTGCCTGAACACGGTCCATTCCTGCTTCTGCAGCAGGTTCCCCACGCCAGAGATTTCCTCCACCAATAACAAGGGCAATTTCGATACCTAAGCTATGAACTTCTTGAATCTCTTTTGCGATTGTTTGAACTGTCTGGATATCAATCCCTACGCCACGTTCACCGGCAAGGGCTTCACCTGATAACTTGATTAAAATACGTTTATACTTGGGATTCGCCATTTTTACTCTCCTTTTTTTATCCTACCTATTTTATCACAATTTCTAAGATTTTTATAGTATCATGAGCAATTCTTTGAAAAAAATTAAACCGTTAAAAATTCCTCTAAGTCGGTAAGAGCACGCTCTGCAATTTTTTCATAACGAGCCTTCTTATCACGGATACGCTCGCCATCCAATTCCTTGATAATCCCAAAATTGACATTCATTGGTTGGAAATGTTTGCTGTCCGCATGAGTGATGTAATGAGCTAGACTTCCGATCGCTGTGGTCTCTGGGAAGATAGCTTCACTTTCACCCTTGAAGAGTCGAGCTGCGTTAATACCTGCAACTAAGCCTGACGCTGCTGACTCAACATAGCCTTCCACACCCGTCATTTGACCAGCAAAGAAGAGGTTAGGCTGTTTCTTAGAACGATAGGTTTGCTCAAGAAGATTTGGTGAATCCATATAAGAATTGCGGTGCATGACCCCATAACGAACAAACTCCGCATTTTCAAGACCTGGAATCATTTGGAAGACACGCTTTTGTTCTCCCCATTTGAGGTGGGTCTGGAAACCGACGATATTGTAGAGGCTACCAGCCGCATTGTCCTGACGAAGCTGGACAACTGCATACGGTGTTTTGAACTCCCCGTCACGAGGGCCTGTATAATCGTCTGGATACTCCAGACCAACTGGTTTCATAGGACCATAAAGCATGGTTTTAATGCCACGCTTAGCCATGACTTCGATAGGCATACAACCTTCAAAGTACTTTTCTTTTTCAAAGAAATTGAGCGGTGCTTCTTCAGCATTGACCAAGGCTTCATGGAAATCCATAAATTCTTGCTTGGTCATAGGGGCATTGAGGTAGGCTGCTTCTCCCTTGTCATAACGAGACTTGAGATAGACCTTGCTCATATCAATGGTGTTGACATCGATAATCGGCGCCGCCGCGTCGTAGAAATAGAAACCATCGCCGTCATTAAGGGCATGAATCTTCTCAGCTAGAGCATCGCTGGTCAAAGGACCAGTAGCGACAACTGTAATAACATCAGTCGGTAATTCTGTAATTTCATCACGAACCACTTCAATCAAAGGATGATTGGCTACTTTTTCGGTCACCATTTGAGAGAAACCATCGCGGTCCACCGCAAGGGCACCGCCTGCAGGAACACGTGTAGCTTCAGCAGATTCCAATATGACAGAACCCAAGCGACGCATTTCTTCCTTGAGAAGACCTACAGCATTGGTCAAAGCATCTCCACGCAAGGAATTGGAACAAACCAACTCTGCAAAATTGTCTGTTTTGTGCTGAGGTGTTGACTTAACACCACGCATTTCATAGAGTTTAACTGGAATACCACGTTCTGCGATTTGGTAAGCTGCTTCAGACCCTGCCAAACCTGCTCCGATAACATTGATATAAGATTGAGACACGACACTAATACCTCTTTGGGTGGAACCTAAGTTCATATCAAAACAAGCTACTAGACTATTTGACACCCACAAATCTTTCTAATTTTTCTTCTACTAGTATAACAAAAAAAGGGAAGAAGGCAAACTTCCCTGTTTAGTCATTTTCTTCCCAGTCGTGGTAGGCAGCGTAGAGTTGGCTTTTATTCCACTGGTAGAGTTTCGCAACTTCCTTTATGGCTTGATTTTTCTTCATGCCTTGTTGGATACGGGTTTGGATTTCTGAAAACAAGTCCTCCTCGTCTTTTTCTTCCACATCCTGACTGGCACCTTCAACGATGAGAAGGCATTCGCCCTTGAGTGGCGTTTCAGCAATACTTTCTAGTAGCTCTGAAATCTTTCCTCGTTGGTATTCTTCATAGATTTTGGTCAATTCCCTGACCAAGACTACCGAGCGGTCACCGTAGACTTCTAGCATATTTTCCAATGTATCTGCCACACGATGGGGCGATTCGTAGAAAATCTGAGTTTCAGGATAATCTTTTTTTGAGTCGAAAAATTGCTTTTGTTGGCCTGATTTTCTCGGTAAGAAACCGTAAAAGATATGTGGCTGTGGCGCTAAACCACTGGCAATCAAAGCAGAAATTCCTGCACTAGCACCTGGAACGGTAACAACTGCGATTTCTTCCTCAATAGCTGCCTTGACCAAATCATGCCCAGGATCCGAGATGCTAGGCAAACCCGCATCGGATACCTGAGCGATACTTTGTCCTGCTTTCAAGAAACCAATCAAATCAGGAATTTTTTCCTTGGCATTGTGCTCATGAAAACTAATCTGCTTAGTAGAAATGTCAAAATGCTTGAGCAAAAGCCCCGTGTTACGGGTGTCCTCAGCTGCAATCCAGTCCACTTCTTTCAAGGTCTGAATGGCACGAAAGGTCATGTCATCTAGATTGCCAATCGGCGTTGCCACTAGATAAAGTTTGCCATATGGAGAGTGTCCCTTAAAACTTTTTTGAATCTGCATGCCTACTCCCTGTACAACAACTCGTCACAGAACATACATTCCTCGTCCTGCTCTCGGCGTTGTCCATAAAAATCATTACATACATGAAAACCGTCCTTATAGATTCGACGGACGCTTTCACGGACATGCTTAGCCTTGACGGGAGTATCTGCTTCCACCTCGCCCAAGCGTTCGCGCAACTTACTATTTTCCAAGCGAAGAGCTGTATTTTCCTCTACCAGGCTCTTGAGATTTTTCTTGATGGCTTCCACATCGGCCAAGGTCACCAATAACTGTTGGGAAAAATCGTCCAGTGCATCAAATAATTCTTTTTTGTCCATAAACCAGCCCTTTCCTTTCTTTATCCTTCATTGAGTTTATATTTCCTTCAAAACCAGGTATTCCAAGGCATTTTGAAAGCTGACATTAGCCTGCCACATTTTTCTAGCTTCTAGCAAATCTTGTAGAATCTGTCGAATCCTTGCTTGCAAGAGATCCTGCCCACAGAGAACTTCGAGGATTCGCAAGACCTGATCCTGCTTTTCCTTATCATCTGCCAAGCTGGCTAATTTAGCAACTTGGAGATAACTTTCTTTTTTCTTAGCTAATAACCAGGTTAGCAAGCGTTCACTCTCATCCACCAAGGTCCAAAAACTTGCCTGATTTACCAACTTTTCAGCTTCAGCTCGTGATTGACAAAACTGGGCTAAGAAAGTTGCTTTTTTCTTGACCAGACCTGCTTGTTCTAATTGATGGATGAGCTTTTCTTCTTGCTTTTTAAAGTGGAAAATCTGGGTCCGACTCCGGATAGTCGGTAATATCTTTTCCTCATCGCTGGTCAAGAAGAAAATGTAAACTTCACTCTGAGGTTCTTCGATGACCTTGAGCAGAGAATTGGCCGCGTTGGGATGCATTTTCTCAGCTTCCTCGATAATAACAACCTGTTGCTGGCTTTCAATCCCTGCTTGGGAAAACTGACCCACCAATTCCCGAATTCGTTCTGTCTTGATGACCTGATTGACTGGCTTGATTAAAGTAACATCGGGAAATTCTTCCTGCTCAATCAGCTTGCAGTTTCGGCATTTCTCACATGGCAAAACGCCTACTTTATCCGTACAAAAGAGGCTCTTAGCCAAAAACTGCGCCATTTCCAAGCTTCCAAAGAAACCTGAAAAGAGATAGGCGTGATTGAGCTGATCTTGTTCTAGGATACGGACAAAACGGTCAAACTGGTCTGGCTGCCAAGCCTTTAGTTGATCTTGTTTCATTTAGCCAAGCCCATTCTGTCAAACAAGACAGCCTTGGTTGTTTCCACAACTTGCTCCAAAGGAAGACTCGCATCAATCTTAACAATGCGATTTCCTTCGTTATCTAGAAGAGAAAGGTAGCCTTGACGGACTTTCTTGTGCAAATCTAAGCCTTCCAAGTCCAAACGATTGACCTCGCGGTCACTATTAGCAGCAATGCGAGCCAGTCCTTCTTCCACCTCGATGTCAAAATAGAGGGTCAAATCAGGTTTGAGGCCATCTGTCGCAAAGTGATTGAGCCAATCAATGGCATCAATATCCAAGCCACGGCCAAATCCCTGATAAGCAACAGAACTATCGATGAAGCGGTCCATAATGACCAACTTGCCAGCTTCAAGTGCTGGAAGAACTTTTTCTACCAAATGCTGTCTACGACTGGCGATATAGAGAAGGAGTTCTGTTTTAGGATCCATCTGCGTATGACTTGGGTCCAAAATCACTTGACGAATCTTCTCCCCAATCAAGACTCCACCTGGCTCACGGGTCGTCAGCACCTCTACTCCTTTTTCCTCTAAAATTGGGAGTAGAGCCTCTAAAACACTGGTCTTTCCTGCTCCCTCTGGTCCCTCAAGAGAGACTAAAAATCCTTTTGACATGTCTAACTCATTTCTTTTTTTCTACCTTCTATTCTATCAAAAAAATAGATTTTTGTGACAATCTTTTTGTGTCTTCTCCATTCAATCGACCATAAAAGAGGCTGGGAGTCATCCAACCTCTTATTTACCTAATTCTTGTGTTCGTTTGTAGGCTTGCTGAACTGCCTCCATGACGGTACCTCTAAAGGCATGTTCTTCCAGACTCGCTACACCCGCGATAGTCGAACCTCCTGGGCTGCATACTTGGTCTTTCAAAACTCCAGGATGTTGCTGGATTTCCAGAACCATTTGTCCAGCTCCAACTACTGTTTGGGCTGCCATTTTTAAAGCTATTTCTCGTGGCAATCCTGTCTGTACACCCGCATCTGCCAAAGCCTCAATAAAGAGATAGACAAAAGCTGGTCCACAACCTGCGAGACCTGTCGCAGCATCGATTAAGCCGTCCCCAAGTTCAACCAAGAGACCCGCATTAGATAAAAGCTGACAAAAGAGTTCCCTGTCCTCAGCACGACAATTTGCTGACATGGCATAACTAATCACTCCTTGGCCGATAGCTACTGGAGTATTGGGCATGATGCGAATAATCCGGTGTTGACTTGGAAGAAGACTTGCCAGTTTTTCCAAAGTCAATCCAGCTGCCATAGAAATCAAAAGAAGACTCTCTCTTTTTTCAAGGATGGTCTGGTATTGAGAAAGCAGTTCAGAAAACTGCGCAGGCTTTACTCCTAGAAAAATCGCATCTGCTTCTGCGAAGATTTCTTCATTGCTGGAAGCCTGACCGCCGAAATCAGTGATGAAAGCATCTACTTTCGCTTGACTACGATTGGCAAGGAGAATCTGAGTACCCGTCTTGGCCTGCAAAACAGCCTTAGCCAAGCTAGCACCCATATTCCCCAAACCGATAAATCCAATCTTCATCTCTTACTCCCTTATCTGTCCGTTACCAGTAACCACATACTTGTAGCTGGTCAACTCTTTCAAGCCCATTGGCCCACGCGCATGCAGTTTCTGAGTAGAAATCCCCATCTCACATCCAAGACCAAATTGCCCACCATCAGTGAAACGCGTTGAGGCATTGACATAAACCGCTGCTGAGTCCACTTGATCTGTAAAGTAAGCTGCAGCTTCAGCATTTTCCGTCACAATGGCATCCGAATGATGGGTACTGTGATCTTCAATATGCTCAACTGCTTCTTCTAAACTGCTCACAACCTTAACCGCTAGGATATAGTCTAAAAACTCGGTGTCAAAGTCTTGTGCCTCAGCTGCTCGACCTGAAACAAACTGACTTGCTGTGCTATCCAAACGAAATTGAATTGGTTCCAGTCCAGCTTCTTTACGCTCTGCAACCAGAACTTGTTCCAAGCGAGGAAGGAAGCTTGCTGCCTTGTCTTCATGAGCTAGCAAGACCTCCATGGCATTGCAGACAGAAGGACGACTGGTTTTAGCATTGTTGATGATCGATAGAGCCTTGTCTTCGTCTGCATCCTTATCTACATAGACATGGACAATCCCAGTTCCTGTCTCGATAACAGGCACGATAGCATTTTCAACCACGGCATTGATCAAGCCAGCGCCTCCACGAGGAATGAGAAGGTCTAGATAATCCTTAGCCTTCATCATAGCATAGCTACTTTCACGGCTAGTATCTTCCACCAGTTGAATCACATCGGGATGGATGGTCGTCGTCTCCAAGCCCTTCTTCAAGGCTGTGACAATAGCATGAGCTGTTTGATAGGCGTCCTTCCCACTACGAAGAACGACCGCATTGCCACTCTTGAGAGCCAAGGCAGCCGCATCAGACGTCACATTTGGACGGCTTTCATAGATAATACCGATAACCCCCATGGCCACACGCTTCTTAGTAATAACCAAGCCATTTTCAAGCTGACTTGTTTCTAGGACTTCACCAATAGGATCTGGTAAAGCAACCACTTCACGAATCCCTCTTGCCATCGCTTCTATACGTCCCGCATCCAAATAAAGACGGTCTAGCATGACATCTGAGATTTTCCCCTTGGCCGCTGCCATATCGAGGGAATTGGCCTCTAGAATCCCCTCAGTAGCTGCCAATAACTGATCAGCCATGGCTAGCAAGGCTTGGTTTTTCACTACTTCACTAGCAGTATTGATTGATTTCTTAACAGCCTGTACCTGTTCAAATTGTTCTTGTGTACTTACCATCGTTCACCTCTAAAATTCTGTAAAGAGCAGCTGGATTTCAGGAGTGATAGAAATCCAGTCATCACGGTGAATCAAGACTCCCTTGGCTTTTTGAGAACGGAGCATATCTTCTAGAGCTGAGACGCCAAATTGGACACGTCCCTTTCCAAGAGATTGACCTGTTTCTTTATCTGCTACTGTTACAATATCGTGGTAGGAGAAGTTTCCTTCCACTTCTACCACACCCGATAAAAGGAGACTTTTCCCGTTTTTTGAAAGTGCCTCTGCAGCTCCACCATCTACCCAAATCGTTCCCTGACTTTGAGCATAGAAGGCCAGCCATTGCTTCTGAGTACGAAGTCCCTTCTCTTGCGCAACAAAGAAAGAACCATCCTTTGTCTCCTCCGCTGCCTCAATCAGGGCATCTGATTTCAAGGACGAGCAGATATAGACTGGCACCCCTGACTCCGTTGCAATCGTAGCCGCCTTGATTTTAGTCAGCATACCCCCAGTACCGTTTGACGAACCTGCTCCACCAGCCATATCAATAATCTCACGATTGATAGTCTCGATTTTCTCAAGACGTTTAGCTCTTGGATCTGAGTTGGGATTTCCAGTATAGAGACCGTCCACATCGGTCAAGAGAACTAAAAGGTCTGCTTGAACCATCGCCGCTACCTGGGCACTCAGAGTGTCATTATCACCCACCTTGAGTTCGTCAATGACGACACTGTCATTTTCATTGATGATGGGAATTGCACCACGATGAAGCAATACAGACAAGGCCTGATGGGCATTCTTATAGCGACGTTTATCTACAAAATCATCCTGTGTCAGCAAAATTTGCGCAGAAACGATCTGGCGCATGAGGAGGTTAGTTGTATATTCCTCCAACAAAAGTCCCTGACCAACTGCAGCCGAAGCTTGTTTATCTGCAATCTTGGTCGGACGTTTTTTAAAACCCAAAGCTCCAAATCCAGCGGCTACTGCCCCAGATGACACTAAAATCAACTCATGTCCAGCCTCATGCAGCATAGTCAATTGCTGGGTAATTGCCTTTACTTTACTTCTTGATAAACTCCCGTCTTCATTTGTCAAGGAGGAGGTCCCCACCTTAAAGACGATTCGTTTGTACTTCATATTCTCACTCCGATTCTTCATATTTATCCATTATAACATGAATACTTTAAAATAGAAAAGACTTGAAATGAAAAAGGTTGAGACAAGGCATCTCAACTCTTTTATCTATTCTCAATTTTACGCAATCTTTCCAGCGTTTCTTTAAAAATCTCTGGAATATCTGCTGTGAACTCCAAGGTTTCACCTGTTCTCGGATGGGTAAAACCTAGAGTCTTGGCATGGAGAAATTGTCCATGTCCTTTCAAAGTCTTACGAGGACCATAGACTTCATCACCAGCGACTGGATGGCCAATATAAGCCATATGAACACGGATTTGGTGAGTACGCCCTGTTTCCAGTTGCAACTCTAGCAAACTATAATCTCCAAAGCGTTCCAAGACTTGAAAACGAGTCACTGCTGGCTTCCCTTTAGCAGTCACTGCCTGTTTCTTACGATCTTTTTCACTACGACCAATCGGAGCTTCAATCACACCACGATCATTGGGAAGATTGCCATGAACAATCGCCCAGTATTTACGGAGAGACTTCTTGTCCTTGAGTTCTTGCGCGAGTGCTAAGTGGGCCTCATCATTCTTAGCAATCATGAGGAGACCCGACGTATCCTTGTCAATGCGGTGAACGATACCCGGCCGGAGAACACCATTGATACCTGACAAGTCCTTGATATGGTACATGAGGGCATTGACCAAGGTTCCGCTAGTATGACCAGCACTCGGATGAACCACCATCCCCTGAGGTTTGTTGACAACGGCTACATCCTCATCTTGGTAGATGATATCTAGTGGAATATCTTCAGCCACATACTCTAAAACCTCCGGTTCTGGCACATGGTAAGTGACCACATCGCCCTCTTGGACAGTATATTTGGCTTTCTTGGCTTGCCCATTCACCAAAACTTGTCCAGCCTTGATTTGTTCATTCGCGAGACTGCGTGACAATTCTGTCAGGTCCGACAGAGCCTTGTCTAGACGTTGCCCACCAGTTTCAATTTTTATTTCCATTTACTTCCTCTTTAAGCATTGCAATCAATAAAACAATGACACCAACTGTCAAATAGCTGTCAGCAACATTGAAAATCGCAAAGTTGATAAAGTCTAGGTGAAACATATCCACCACAAAACCTTGACTCATTCTGTCGATAAAGTTGCCCAGACCTCCCGCTATTATCAGGGTCAGTCCAAAAACCAACCAGAGAGAATCCTCCATGTGTTTATGTAAATACCAAATGGCACCTACCATGACGACCAGTGTAATGACAGCAAATAACCACTGCTGATCTTGCAGCATGGAGAAGGCTGCCCCACGATTTTGCAGGTAGGTCAAGCTAACGAGATTGGGGATCCACGAACGCACTTCACCCAGTGGAATCTGCTGGACAACATAATTTTTGACCAACTGATCCAGCCCAATCAAAAGCAGTATAATGACTGCTACTATTCCTCTTTTTTTCATGATTTCCTCTTTTGATCAAAATATTCTTGCATAACCTCAACGAAAAGAGTCCCAGCTTGACTAAGCTCCACTTCTTCCCGTTTGACATAGACCATGCGATTATCTAGATTATCCTTGAGACGAATGACTGTAATCCCATTAACACTGTCACTATCTAAAAATCCAGATCCAGTCGCATAGGCATCTGTCCGCTCCAAAATACCATTCAAAGTAGCACGGTCGGTCACATTGAACATCTGCGAGCTCGCGCTGGTGTCGACAAAGTTCTCTGAATAGTATAGGTACTCATCCTTTTCCTGAGTAAAACGAACCGTTGGCAGATCCGCTAAATCTTCCATGACCAATTCCTCTTTCTGTGCTAAAGGATGCCCTTCACGAAGATAAATGTGAGTCTGGAAAGGAATTAGTTCAATAACTTCTAAACCAAGCTTTTCAACCCGTTGCATGATGCCCTTTTTATTTTGATTGTTGAGGTAGATAATCCCAATCTCACTATGTCCTTGGGCCACTTCGTCTAAAATTTGAACCGTAGTAGACTCAAAAATACGAAAGTTCTTATAATCAGGATAACGTTCTGAAAAGGCCGTAATGGTTGGTGGCAAGAAGTCATAGTGCTGACTGGCAATGGAAAATTCATCCTTTTCTTCCTCAGGATTGGCATACTGATTTTGAAAAACATCAAAGCCTTTGACCAATTCTTGCGCTTTCTCATAAAATTCCATACCACGACGGGTCAAAAACGTTCCCGAACTCGTCCGACGGAAAATTTTAAAGCCTAACTCTTTTTCCAAATCGCGCACAGAAATAGATAGACTCGGCTGACTAACATACATCTTTTCAGCAGCTTCACGGAAAGTACCACTATTGGCAATGGCCACAACATAGCGTAATTGTTGAATGTTCATCTTTTACCCCCAACTTCTCTATCTGTTCATTATACCATATTTTAGAAATTTTCCACTTAGGAAAAATAATGTCGCTCATAAAATTCATCTACACTAGTAACAAAGAATTATGGGTATCAAAACAAAAAAATAGGCTCTCCGAAAACTCGGAAAGCCTTATTTTATGCTAATTCTAGCTTCCTCACCTTTTCATTTTAAGGCTCGGGATAAAAAGGTTCACTGGACCTTTTTATTTTGCGATTGGGTAAACAGAAACTTGTTTCTTATCGCGACCTTTACGTTCAAAGCGTACTACGCCTTCAACTTTAGCGAACAAAGTATCGTCTCCACCACGTCCAACGTTTACACCTGGATAGATGTGTGTACCACGTTGACGGTAAAGGATTGATCCACCTGTTACAGTTTGTCCGTCAGCTGCTTTAGCTCCAAGACGTTTCGCTTGTGAATCACGTCCGTTTGATGTAGAACCTCCACCTTTTTTGTGGGCGAAAAGTTGCAAGTTGTTAAGAGTCATTTTTAACATAATGTTTTCCTCCGTGTTAGTTTTCTGTGATAACTCTGGTTTGGACGAACTCAGAAGAGTTCTCCGATAAGTTTGCCATACCCAAGAAAAATGATTCAAAGAATAACTGGGTCATTTCTCTCTGGTGCGAAGGAAGATCCGCTGGTATTTCAACCTTTAGATAGCCACCTTCATCTTCGTTTAATTCTAGGATTGGTTCATAGCCTGCAAATTTCTCAATAGAATTGATAAAGTTAATGGCAAGCGTAGAAACCGATGCACACACGACATCTAAGCCGTATTCGCCACTTTCGGCGTGTCCAGTAATTTCCGCACTCCTCAGCTCGCCATCTTCGGCTCTCTCAAAGACTGCTTGTATCATGTGTTCTCCTTAAAATTAAGCGTTGATCGCGTTGATGACAACTTTTGTATATGGTTGACGGTGACCTTGTTTACGGTGGCTACCTTTTTTAGGTTTGTACTTGTAAGTAACAACTTTCTTTTGTTTTCCTTGTTTTTCAACAGTTCCAACTACAGTAGCTCCAGCAACAAGTGGAGTTCCGACAACAGTGTTTTCACCACCAACAAGAACAACTTCGTTAAAAGTAACTTCTTGACCAGCTTCAACGTTCAATTTTTCAACGTAAACTGCTTGACCAACTTCAACTTTAACTTGTTTTCCGCCAGTTTTGATAATTGCGTATGTGCTCATTATGCACCTCCTATGATTTTTAGGGTTTCCCCGTATTTTTGTGAAGACTCGCCTAGCATCGTGGGACGAACCACTTTACACTCACTATGTGAGCAACGATGTTCGTGCGGTTGCACAGGATTGTGCATAGTCAACTCTTCAAGTATAGCATATCTTCTTTTTTCTTACAAGCGAAATCAATCAAATTTAAGCTTTTTCTTTCCCTTTTTTTCTCCAAGAAGCAAAAAGCATACTGAAGTAAAAGATACTCATCATAAGAGGAACACCTAGAATTGTCTTCTCCTGATAATAAATCGTCAAATAAGCTGAAAAAACAACTCCGAAGACAAAACTGCTAAGCAAGCTAACAAAAATCAAGCCCTCTCGTAGGAAAGGCGTATGCTTGGTCCGGTAATAATCTCCAAAAGCCAACATGGTACGTTTAATATTCCCTGTCATAAAAGCATTATTATAGGCAATACCTGACACTTCTCCAAAAGCAGTTGTCACCAGTCCCATACAAAAGGCTAAGGGCGGTACGAGATAGATATTGTCAACCGTTTGCGGCACAAAGCCTATAATTAGGGATAAGACTGCAAGTGGAATCAAGGACAAAATCGGCTTTTTAACAATTCGTAGTTTTTCCTTATACAATGTCAGAAAAAAGACACCCATCATAAAGAAAAGCAAGGTCATTACTTTAGCACTAGCATCCGATACATTTTGTTGAATGAGTCCTACAGAAAGAAAAACGACATTCCCAGTCTGTCCAGCGACAAGGGTATTCCCGCGCACGATAAAAGTATAAGCATCGACATATCCTGCACAAAAAGTCAAAAAAAGCGCTAGTCGCTTAGACTGACGTGATATTTTCCTTATTGGTAATAATCTCATTTTCTCCCCCTTCTCATTTCATCTACTTATCTAAATATTGTACCACTTTCTCCAAGAAATTCGTAGCCCATTTGAAAATTTTTACCATCTGTTGGATCGTCCTTCTTTTCTATGTTATAATGAAGGAAGGATTTGAAGTCGGAAAAGGAGTATTTATGCTTAAATTAGGTGTCATCGGAACAGGGGCTATCAGCCATCATTTCATAGAAGCAGCCCATGCTAGCGGAGAATACCAGCTGGTTGCAGTCTATTCTAGAAAACTAGAAACTGCCTCAACCTTTGCTTCTCGCTATGAAAATATCCAACTCTTTGATCAATTAGAAGACTTCTTTAAGTCTTCCTTTGATGTGGTCTATATCGCCAGTCCAAACTCCTTGCATTTTGTTCAAGCCAAGGCTGCCTTGTCTGCTGGTAAGCATGTCATTCTTGAAAAGCCAGCTGTCACTCAGCCACAAGAGTGGCTGGATTTGAGACAAACAGCTGAGAAAAATCACTGTTTTATCTTTGAGGCAGCTCGTAATTACCACGAGGAAGCCTTTACCACTATCAAGAATTTTTTGGCAGACAAGCAAATTTGGGGAGCAGATTTCAACTATGCCAAGTATTCTTCCAAGATGCCGGATTTGTTGGCAGGGGAGACGCCAAATGTCTTTTCAGACCGTTTTGCTGGTGGAGCACTTATGGACTTGGGGATTTATCCTCTCTATGCTGCCGTTCGTCTTTTTGGAAAGGCTCAGGACGCAACCTACCAGGCCCAACAGCTTGAGAATAGCATTGACCTAAATGGAGACGGTATCCTCTTCTACCCTGACTTTCAAGTTCATATCAAGGCTGGGAAAAACATCACTTCCAATCTTCCTTGTGAGATTTACACAGCAGATGGAACCTTGACCCTTAACACGATTGAACATGTCCGCTCAGCTATTTTTAGCGACCACCAAGGAAATCAAATCCAGCTCCCTATCCAACAAGCTCCCCATACGATGACTGAGGAAGTCGCAGCATTCGCACAGATGATTCAGCAACCAGACCAGACACTTTACCAGAACTGGCTGGATGATGCAAGCTCTATTCATGAGCTACTATACACTATGCGCCAGACTGCTGGCATTAGATTTGAGGCAGAAAAATGAAAACCAAACTACCTACTGAATGGCAAAAACTGTGCGACCAACTCGGTTTCCAAGAATTTACCCCCATTCAAACTCAACTATTTGAGCCTATACTTGCTGGAGAAAACCTTCTAGGAGTGAGCCCAACAGGAACTGGTAAGACGCTAGCTTATTTACTCCCAAGTCTTCTCAGACTACAAAAGAAAAAAGCCCAGCAACTCTTGATTCTAGCACCAAATACAGAACTGGCTGGGCAGATTTTTGACGTATGTAAAACGTGGGCTGAAGCTATCGGCTTGACTGCTCAACTCTTCCTATCAGGTTCCAGTCAGAAACGCCAGATTGAACGCCTCAAAAAAGGACCAGAAATTCTGATTGGAACTCCTGGCCGTATCTTTGAGTTGATTAAATTGAAAAAAATCAAGATGATGAATGTGGAAACCATCATCCTGGATGAATTTGACCAATTGCTCGATGATTCTCAAATTCACTTTGTCGAGAAAATCACCCACTACGCACCTCGTGACCACCAACTCATCTACATGAGTGCGACGACCAAGTTTGACCAAGAGAAGATTGCACCAAACACGCGCACTATTGATCTCTCTGACCAAAAATTGGATAACATCCAGCATTTCTACATGCAGGTAGACCAACGTCACCGAGTGGACATGCTACGAAAACTAGCTCATGTAGAGGATTTCCGTGGATTAATTTTCTTTAATAGCCTATCAGATCTTGGAAGTGCAGAAGAAAAATTACAGTATCGCGATGTCTTGGCTGTCTCCCTCGCTAGCGATGTCAATGTTAAATTTCGAAAAGTCATCTTAGAAAAGTTTAAAGACAAACAGTTGACCCTGCTCCTTGCGACAGACCTTTTGGCACGTGGGATTGATATCGATAGTCTAGAATGTGTCGTAAACTTTGATGTTCCTAGAGATATCGAAACCTACACTCACCGTGCTGGCCGTACAGGTCGCATGGGCAAAGAGGGCTATGTTATCACTCTGGTAACCCATCCTGAAGAACTTAAAAAACTCAAGAGATTCGCAAGTGTAGGTGAAATTGTTCTAAAAAATCAAGAACTCTATATCAAATAAGGTTGGCATTCGCCAACCTTTTTCTTATCCCCAAGTAATTTCTAAACGATATGAGGCAAAGGGAAGTCCCTCTTTGTTTTGCAGTTGATAGTCTAGGTGGATTTTTTGTCCTTCAACCTCGTAACGACTGGTCTGGATGATAAACTCCTGCATCCCCATAGGAGTCGGAATATAGGCTAAACTATCGCTAGCCTTTGGAAAACGCATGATGGTTTTGGGACTCGAGAAACGGGTCATCACCAGTTCTTCTTCATGAAACTTGAGAACCACTTTTTCCTTTTCCTCATTGTAGAAAAGCAGATAGCTATAATCCCCTTTTTCACGCACTTCCACGTCATAGAGTTGGTCAACGACTTCCAACTGTTCATCAAACTGAATCCTATTTCGCATCCGAATCTTCACATCAAATCCTCTTTCTTGTCTCTTGTCCTACTATTTTACCAAAAAGAGCAGGATTTTGCTATAATGGTCATATGAACGAAAAAGTATTCCGTGACCCAGTTCACAACTATATCCATGTCAATAATCAAGTTATCTATGACTTGATCAATACAAAGGAATTTCAACGCTTGCGTCGTATCAAACAGCTAGGAACTTCCAGCTATACTTTCCATGGTGGGGAGCACAGTCGCTTTTCCCACTGTTTGGGAGTCTATGAGATCGCTCGTCGTATCACGGAGATTTTTGAAGAAAAATATCCTGAAGAATGGGATCCTGCTGAATCTCTCTTGACCATGACCGCTGCGCTCCTTCATGACCTTGGACATGGTGCCTACTCCCATACTTTTGAAAATCTCTTCGATACAGATCATGAGGCCATTACCCAGGAAATCATCCAAAGCCCTGAGACAGAGATTCACCAAGTTCTGCTACAAGTGGCACCCGATTTTCCGGAAAAGGTAGCCAGTGTCATTGACCATACCTATCCTAACAAGCAGGTCGTACAGCTCATTTCCAGTCAGATTGATGCAGACCGCATGGACTATCTCTTGCGCGACTCCTATTTTACAGGAGCTTCCTATGGGGAATTTGACCTGACTCGCATCCTCCGAGTCATTCGTCCTGTCGAAAATGGCATCGCCTTTCAGCGCAACGGTATGCATGCCATCGAAGACTACGTGCTCAGTCGCTATCAGATGTATATGCAGGTTTATTTCCACCCAGCAACACGCGCCATGGAAGTTCTTCTACAGAATCTCCTCAAACGCGCTAAGGAACTCTATCCTGAAGACAAAGATTTCTTTGCACGAACTTCTCCACATCTCCTTCCTTTCTTTGAAAAAAATGTGACCTTGTCTGACTATCTAGCTCTGGATGATGGCGTGATGAATACCTACTTCCAGCTCTGGATGACCAGTCCTGACAAGATACTAGCCGACTTGTCGCAACGCTTTGTCAACCGCAAGGTCTTTAAATCCATTACTTTTTCTCAAGAAGATCAAGACCAGCTCGCAACCATGAGACAACTGGTTGAAGAAATCGGTTTTGATCCAGACTACTATACTGCTATTCATAAGAATTTTGACCTCCCTTATGATATCTATCGTCCCGAATCTGAAAATCCACGGACACAGATTGAGATTCTACAGAAAAATGGTGAACTGGCTGAACTCTCTAGCCTGTCTCCTATCGTCCAATCCCTTGCTGGCAGCCGCCACGGAGACAATCGTTTCTATTTTCCAAAAGAAATGTTGGACCAAAACAGCATCTTTGCAAGTATCACCCAGCAATTTTTACACTTGATTGAGAACGATCATTTTACCCCAAATAAGAATGAATAGAGGAAATTTATGAGTATTAAACTAATCGCCGTCGATATCGACGGTACCCTGGTTAACAGTAAAAAGGAAATCACTCCGGAAGTCTTTTCTGCCATCCAAGATGCCAAAGAAACTGGTGTCAAAGTCGTGATTGCAACGGGTCGTCCTATCGCAGGCGTTGCCAAACTTTTGGACGACTTGCAATTGAGAGATGAGGGTGACTATGTCGTGACCTTCAACGGTGCCCTTGTCCAAGAGACTGCTACTGGCCATGAGATTATCAGCGAATCCTTGACCTATGAGGACTATCTGGATATGGAATTTCTCAGTCGCAAACTTGGTGTCCACATGCAAGCTATTACCAAGGACGGTATCTATACTGCCAATCGCAATATCGGAAAATACACGGTGCACGAATCAACCCTCGTCAGCATGCCCATCTTCTACCGCACCCCTGAAGAAATGGCTGGCAAGGAAATCGTCAAGTGTATGTTTATCGATGAACCAGAGATTCTCGATGCTGCGATTGAAAAAATTCCAGCAGAATTTTACGAGCGCTACTCCATCAACAAATCTGCTCCTTTCTACCTCGAACTCCTTAAAAAGAATGTAGACAAGGGTTCAGCTATTACCCATCTAGCTGAAAAACTCGGATTGACCAAAGATGAAACCATGGCGATCGGGGACGAAGAGAATGATCGCGCCATGCTGGAAGTCGTTGGAAATCCCGTTGTTATGGAAAATGGAAATCCTGAACTCAAAAAAATCGCCAAATACATCACCAAAACAAACGACGAATCCGGCGTTGCCCATGCTATCCGAACGTGGGTACTGTAAAAAGGTAAGAATAGATAAAACCCGCTCTGCTGAGCGGGTTTTATCTATTTCATCTTAGAATCAGCATTTTTATCTTCAGTTTCTTTTTGCTTTTCTAAGACTGTTTCAGAGGTTGCAACTCCCTTATCCTGAACAACACTAGCTTCTTTCGCTTCTTTTACAGCTTTATCAAGAAAATCATGAGAAATAGGGATATCTACCTCACTTTTCTTCTCAACAACTACAGTTTTATCTGTTAAAACTCCATCAGCAGAAACCGAACCTGTTAGAAACTACCATACCCAACATTGAAAGTGCAAGAATAACTCCATAAGCACCCCCAACTTTCATCTTGCAGATTGAACCACAATCCTTATATTCTTGTCCTTTTGACATCTAATTTTTTATCTCCTTTTCTAAAAACATTTTTTTACCAAATTAAAAACTCTCAATCACTTGAAGGTGAACGAGAGCGTTTATAAACAACTATAATCATATTTTCTCCTTTTCTATAAAAAAGAGCCAGTAAAACTGACTCTTAATCTATTTCCATCTACCTGAATCATCAACCCAATAGCCTTGTACCCTCTCAGAACGAGCATAGATACCATTAGACTTCAAGTAAAACCATGCTTTATAATAATTATCGTAAATCCATTCACTTTTTGCCATCTTACCATTAGATTTCAGATAATATGAGCCTTGCCATGCACTATTCGCATAAACTCCATTAGATTTTAGATAATACCACGCTTGATAAGAACTATCATAAATCCATTCACTTTCTGCCATCTTACCATTAGATTTCAGATAATATGAACCTTGCCATGCACTACGTGAATAACTTCCATCAGACTTCAAATAGTACCATGCTTTATAATATGAGTCATAGACCCATTCACTCACAGCCATCTTCCCATCTGATTTCAAATAATATGAACCTTGCCAAGTATTTCTTAATGACTGATTATTCTTATAGAAATACCACGTTTTACCTTCTTGAATCCAGCCATTCTTCTTAATTGAAGGAACTAGATCAGACTTAGTTGGATTTTTTTCTACCTGTTTCTCCTTTGAAGGAGTTGGTTTAGTCTGAACAGGTTTCTTATTCTGAACATATCGTCCAGTACCATCAACATAGTATCGACCATTGTCTACCCATGAATCCGTAACCATTTTTCCATCAGAACCGAACCAATAATCACCTTCCCATGTGTTTTTTATAGGTCTATTATTCTTATAGAAATACCATGCTGTTCCTTCTTGAACCCAACCATACTTTTGATTTTTATTTTGAACATATTTTCCTGACTTGTCAACGTAATAACGTCCATTGTCTACCCATGAATCGGTAGCCATTTTCCCATCAGAACCGAACCAATAATCACTTTCCCATGTATTTTTTATAGGTTGATTATTCTTGTAGAAATACCAATCGTTTCCTTCTCTTATCCAGCCTTTTTTCTCTTTTAAGGCTTCTTTTGCTTTACGCTCCTTCTCCTTTTCTTTTTCTTCTTCTTCGTTTAACTTATCAATTTCTTTAGAGATTTTTTCATATTCTTTAAAAGCTGTCTGCAATTTAGAAAGCTCTTTTTTCTTATCTCTAAGTTCTTTTTCCTTCTTAGCCAATAGCGAAGAACGATTAGTCAATGTTGTATCTACTGGACGTTGCGTATTAAAGTTCTTTTTCGTTGATTTCACTATATCATTTTTATCGATTGATATAAAACTAAACCAACCACCATCTTTTAAAGAACGCATGGAAATTCCAAAATACTCATTCCTAGAAGTTCCATAATTTACTCCAGAAATAGATTGTGCATGAAAAAATTCATCGCCATTATACAGAAAAATAACAAATGCCTTATAAATCTCTTCCTTCAACTGACCTACAGTCACTTCTTTATCAATGGAAGAAGTTTTAAATGCGTTCTCATAATACTGACCACCATATTTTTCTTCTTCATCGTTCTTACTCGAAGTCAGTAAACCATATTCTCTAGCAACTTCATTAATTCCTTTTACATAATGCCAATCCCACATGCTACGATTCGCTTCTAAATTTTTATACACAACCTTATCAGCAAAATCAATAGAAGATTGTGCAAGTGTTACTTCTGGAAGTCCCATCTGTCTACGAATTTGATTCATCAAATCCAAAGCATAATAATTTAATTCAACCAAAATCTCTTTAGGAAGATTATTTAATTCATACTTATCCAATTCATCTGCTGGATCTGAAATAAAATTATCTAACTGACTCTGCTTTAATTTTTGACTTTCAGAAATCAAAACTTTTTTGGCTTGTTCTTCCTCTTCGTCACTAACTACAGGAACATACTCCCCTTTTTCATTCTTTTTGACATTACTATTAAAAAACGTTTTTAACGCAGTAGCATATTCTCTACTCACCTTAATAGTATTCTTTTCACTATATGGCACTTTCAAGGCTTCAACTTGCTTCTTCAAGGTATCAACCTTATTCTCAGACTCAACAAGTGAATACCAACGACCATCACCTAGATAGCCAGTAACACCATTCTTCTTAGCAAGTTCACTTCTTTGATTATCCAATTCTTTAATCTTAGATTGTCTTGCAGAATCAGCATGAACAACACTACTAAATGCCAACAATATAGCTGTCGATAAAAAAGCTATTGACTTCTTACATTTCATTCAAATATCCCCTTTTTAAAATGTTATATACATTATATCATATCTTGCTAAGAATAAATCTTCTTATTTTAAAATTCGATAATCACTCCATCTTCTCTGAAACGATTATAAGTTCTTTCAATCTTAGACATAATCTTACTGTAATAACTACGTGTAAGTTGATCTACAGCATACAACTGATAATACAAATCATCACAACATTTTTTTGAAGATACATAAACATCAGCACCATTTTTTACATGAGCATAGATTTTCAAATTCCAGCAGAATCGACTATAGATTCGGTTATACTCTTTTATGATCCATTCTTCGGAATATGTCCTCAAATCCTCCTTATAACCATACTCTTCGATCTTAACACACCTCTTTCCTACTACTCAATCTTCTCTGCTAGGTCAAGTAAGAATCGTTTCACTTCACTCTTATGAACATATTTTGTCTTATCATCATCAGAAAAGCGAATTGTTTCTTCATAACTTTTTCCTTTAGTCAACATTGTTACCAATCCATGAGAAAACTGATGGTGACAGCCTAGACTATCTAAGTCCTTCGTTGATAAAACTTCCTCACGTTTCACAGTGAATTTTTCATCAACATTGATAAAATCATCAATCGTACAATTATAATACTTTGCTAGCTTGTAAAGTTTATCAATACTAGGCTCTCGATCTCCACTTTCATAGCGCTTATATGCTTTCTTTTGGATTCCTAAATAATTTGCTAAATCATCCTCTGACTTATTATTTCTTTCTCTATATAGAATCAATGCTTTTGATACGTTTATCATTTTTGTTACCTCATTTTCTATCTTCAACACCTCTACTCATATTGTTAATTTACATAAAGGAATATAGTAGATTCCCTTGTGAAAACTAACAATATTTTCAATTCTTATCAGGACAAAACCTGTTTTATAAAAATCTAGTTATTGTTAATTTTTCGCAAAATAAAAAGGCTTATTTCAAAGCCTTTTTACGTTTTTTCAATAGAATATAGCAAAATAAAATGTACACTCTTATCTTCGCATACTTTCAGCTTCTCAGCCTACTACCTTCGCCAAGGTCACAAATTTAAAGATAACCCAATATCCCCTCTTTCTTACCCAAAGGCATTAGCAAGGTTTTACTCTCACACCGACCATACAACACATAGACCTCACTATCTCACTCTAGCTACCTTCTAAGAAGTATCATTGACTATACCACAGCCGTCAGTTCCCTTTTCTTATCTACTAAGGCGAAAGGACGAAACACCCACATTTTACATATTCGTATATAAAATGTGGGTGTTTCTCATAACTAATTTACATTAAATAGGGATAAATGAATCAAAAATTAATTGTTTAACTAAAATAGCGAATTTAAATAACTTATACCTATAAAGACTTACTCCTATGATCTACTTTACTTCATAATCATAAAAATCAAAACAAATATTTGGTCAAATTTGAGTCATACTTTGGTCAAAAATTCCAAAAATACTAACCTATTTTAAAAAGCTAACTTATGATGATTGCCCTTAAACTAACATTTTGAATATTCTTTGTTTTTCTTTACACTTCCAAAAATGCCCCCTGCAGGAATCGAACCTGCAACTACTCCTTAGGAGGGAGTTGTTATATCCATTGAACTAAGGGAGCTAGAGAAAAACCCTGCTGGGTGAGCAGAGTTTTTAGTCGAATTAACGACGGATTTCTTTGATACGAGCTGCTTTACCTTGAAGAGCACGCAAGTAGTACAATTTCGCACGACGTACTTTACCGTAACGAACAACTTCGATCTTTTCAACACGTGGAGTGTGGATTGGGAAAATACGCTCAACACCTACACCGTTAGAGATTTTACGAACTGTGTAGTTTTCTGAGATGCCAGCACCTTTACGTGCAATAACAACACCTTCAAAAATCTGGATACGTTCACGGTTTCCTTCGACAACTTTCGCGTGTACACGAACAGTGTCACCAGGACGGAATGATGGGATATCTGTACGAAGTTGACCTTCAGTCAAGCTTTGGATTAATGGATTCATTTTATTCTCCTATCTTTGTCAATCTTGAGGAACCTTCCTCAGCGGATAAACTGTATTTTTGTGCGTCCATTACACACAAGATACAGTTTACCAAATTTCCACCTAAAAGTAAAGAAATTTATAGCAGAATTCCTAAAAAAATCGCTAGAAAACCACCTATATAAGTTAAGAGAAAATAGCTATAAAATACCTTCTTGTCGCTTAACAGCCTTTGCAACTCGTCATTCAAGGTTGAAAAGGTCGTCAACCCTCCACAAAAACCTGTCGCTAGGATGGCATAGATTTCCTTGGACTCCACATGATTGTAGAGTAGGCCAATTAAAAAACATCCTAGAAGATTGGCAATGAGAGTTCCTAGAGGTAATTTTGAAGCTTGATTATAGCGGGAAAAGAAATAACGCACCAGGGCTCCAAACCCGCAGGCGATTGCAAGATAAACAATTACCATTTCTTCCTCCCTAGAACATAAGCCAAGAACAGACCTCCACCAATGCTCAAAAATAAGTAGATGCCTAAGCTAAGATAACGCCCAGTATCGAGCAATTTCACAGCATCCAAGAGTAGACTAGAAAAGGTTGTTAAACCTCCACAAAAACCCGTCCCCAGCGCCAAAACCAAGCCTTTACTAGTTCCCTTATAGACCAGATAGCCTTTCACCAGATAGACCAAGCAGAAAATGCCCAGATAGTTGACGAGAAGGGTCCCCCAAGGAAAGTCTGGGCTAGCTGGTAACCAAGTGGAAATGAGATAGCGGGCAAGGCCACCCAACATTGCAGCCAGAAAAATTCCTAGCGGATAGAATTGTTCTTTTTTCATTTGATATTTTGATCCTGATAATCACGCGAACGTTTGAGAATGTCTGAAAAAGTCGCAACAATAGTCTCCTGATATCGCTTATCCTCTACACGACTTCTAACCTTTTCAAAAATAACTGCTTCTCTCTTAGTATCTAAAACAGGTTTTCCTGAGGCTTTCTTATAAGCGACAACCCCCTCAACCAAATGCATCCGTTCTTCTAGGAGCTTGACGATTTGATTGTCAATTTGATCAATTTCTTGCCGAATAATATCTAAATCCATGGCATCTCCTCCTTTATTTGAATTATTGTATCAAAAAGCCAGCAAATAGGCTAGTAGAATCCCAAAATAACTAATAAAAAAAGGCACTGACTTCTTTCAGTCAGCGCAGCTTGTTTCTTATCCTACTTTTGCAGCCAATTCTTCTGCGAATTGTTCCAAGCGTTCGATGTCTTCATCTTCAGCAGACAGATCAACTTTAACACACTCCGAACCTTTTTCTGCTCCTGTCGCTACAAAAACGCGATCAAAGTCATCAACAGCCTTACAGAATTCGTCGTAGAAGGTGTCTCCTGAACCGACCACTCCGTAGATTTTGCCATTCAAGTTGAGATCTGCTAGGTCTTCGTAGAAGTCCATCATCTCATCTGGCAATTCTCCGTCTCCATAAGTATAAGTCGCAACGATTGCAATATCCGCCTCCAAGAAGTCTGAAGCGTCAACAGTCGTACATTCATCCACATCGACATCCAAGCCCAAGTCACGCAATTTGTCTGCTACAATATCTGCAATTTCTTCGGTATTACCGGTCATACTGGCAAATACAATTTTTGCTAATGCCATATCGTCCTCCTCAATTTATCTTTCTCCATTATATCATATCTTTTTCATTTTAAAAATAAAAATTCTTGTGCTACAATGAAATGAGAAAGAATTGAGGTTATTTATGGAAATTTGCCAGCAAATATTAGAGAAAATCAAAGAATACGACACGATTATCATTCATCGTCATATGAAACCAGATCCGGATGCCTTAGGGAGTCAGGTAGGTTTAAAGGCTCTTCTCACACACCATTTCCCAGAAAAGACCATCAAAGCAGTCGGTTTTAACGAACCAACTCTAACTTGGATGGCGGAAATGGATACTGTCCAAGACAGTGACTACCAAGGAGCTCTTGCTATTATTTGTGATACAGCGAATCGTCCTCGTATCGATGATAAACGCTACGAACAAGCTGATTTCACCATCAAAATCGATCACCATCCAAATGATGATATCTATGGTGACCTATCTTGGGTCGATACAAGTTCAAGCAGTGCCAGTGAGATGATTGCATTATTTGCTCAAGAAAATCAGCTAACTTTGTCTAGTGAAGCGGCACGACTTCTCTATGCAGGAATTGTCGGGGACACAGGACGTTTTCTCTACCCGTCAACTAGTGCCCGTACCTTTAGAATAGCTGGCCAGCTCCGAGAAGTTGATTTTGACTTTGCTGGATTATCTCGTCAAATGGATACCATGAGCTTCAAGATTGCAAAATTGCAAGGCTTTGTCTATGATCATTTAGAAGTTGATAAGAATGGAGCTGCACGGGTTCTACTTACTCAAGACATCTTGAAAAAATATAAGGTTACGGATGCTGAAACAGCGGCAATTGTCGGAGCACCTGGCCGAATTGATACTGTTAAGGCTTGGGCTATCTTTGTTGAACAAGCTGATGGTCACTTCCGTGTGCGAATGCGAAGTAAAATCACTCCTATCAATGAAATTGCCAAAGAACACGACGGAGGAGGGCATCCATTAGCTAGTGGCGCCAATTCCTATAGTCTAGAAGAAAACGAACAAATATACAAAAAACTGAAAGAGGCTCTACAGATTCACCAAGGCTAAGAAAGAATTTTCTTGGCCTTTTATATGCTAGATTCTTAAAATATACGGTTTCTTTGTACCTCAGTTTATGGTATAATAAATCAAACTGAATAAAAGGAGACATAATAATGGAAAAAAATCGTTTGTTTATCCTCATTTCTGCTGGAGTAGCAATCCTTGGTTCACTCTTGCCATGGGCTAGTTTAAATGCAGGTGCTTTTGGGTCCTATAGTGTGAATGGTTACCAAGGAGATGGGTGGTTTGTCATTATCGCAGCTATTGTGTCTATTGTTCTTGCTTGCTTGAATAATATGAATAAAGCAATGCCTAAAGGGTTCTCAATTGGTGTCATTGTTGCAGGTGCAATTGCAACTCTTGTCACTCTTGTTAATTTATTCAGCATAAACAAGTATGTAACTCATATTGGTGGATACGGCGTTTCAATCGGTTTTGGTTTGATTCTTTCCCTTCTTGCTAGCATTGCACTTGTTGTAACTGGTCTCTTGGCAATGTCAGGTGGTAAAATTACAAAAGAGTCATTTACTGAATTAGCTGAGTCTGGTAAAGATTTTGCTCAAACTGTCGGACGTGTAACAAGCTCTACCGTTAAAACTGCAGTCGAAGAAATCAAAAAAGAATCTCAAGAACGTAAAAAAGAAGAAACTACAGCTGAAAAAACAGAGACTGTTAAAGAGGAAACCGAGCAAAAAGAAGAAGCTAAGGAACCATCTAATGTGGAAGCTGAATCAGCAGCAGAAAACGCAGAACCAGTAAAAGAAGAAACTACTGAATCTGAAACAAAAATAGAAGCTGAGCCAGTAAACGAAACAACGGAAACAGAGGCTGAAGCTGAAACTATAACAGAATCAACAGAAACAGAAACTACTGAATCTGAAAAAGAAGCTGAATCAGCAGAAGAAAACACAGAACCAGTAAAAGAAACAGAAGTAAAAAATCAACAAGAAGAAAAAGCTCCAAATCAAGAGAACTAATCATTCTTCTACCCTCACTCCAGTAAACACTGGAGTGATTTTTTATCAAGATTTTTAATAAAATCAGGGAAAAGACTTGCCAAACTTACCAGAATCTGATAGACTAGTAAGGTAACAATCTATGGCTCGCAAAGAGACCATGGCAGAAAGGAAATATTGCAAAATGAAAAAAGATATCCATCCAGAATATCGCCCAGTTGTCTTCATGGACACAACTACTGGTTACAAATTCCTTAGCGGTTCAACAAAACGCTCTAACGAAACTGTTGAGTTCGAAGGCGAAACTTACCCATTGATCCGTGTGGAAATTTCATCAGACTCACACCCATTCTACACTGGACGTCAAAAGTTCACTCAAGCAGATGGACGCGTGGATCGTTTCAACAAAAAATACGGTCTCAAATAAGAATAAAAAGAACAGCTTCGACTGTTCTTTTTTCTTTCTTCAAATCAGGACTCAAGCACCACTGCTGTTCCACTGCAGGTAACCATCAGCATACCATTCTCTGCTCCCAGAGTTTCATAGTCCATCTTTACCCCTATGATAGCATTTGCGCCACGTTCACTCGCACGCTCCATCATTTCTGCTAGAGCTTCTTCTCGAGCCTGCGTAAGCTCTCCCTCATAGGAACCTGAACGACCGCCAAAAATATTACGGAAACCAGCTGCCATATCTTTGAACATATTAACCCCAGCAACCACTTCGCCAAAGACAATTCCCTTGTATTCTAGGATTTTCTTTCCTTCAATCCCCGCAGTTGAAATAATCATCTTTAGATCCTCCTTGCTTCTTTTAGAACATTGTAAACCCCTTCATTGTCTTTGTCAAGAAATTCCTTATTGTTTTTATACTCCCATCAAAAAAGAGAGGACTTGGAGTCTTCTCTTTTTTCTTGGTTAAATCGCTTCTGTGACAAAGCTACGGCTTTCCAGCACTTTAAGCATGGCATTAGCTGTATCTAGGGCTGTAAAGAGTGGCACACCGTGTTCAATGGCTGAACGACGGATTTGCTCACCATCTTCGTCAGCAGTTCGTTTGGTTCCGACAGTATTGATGATGGCTTGAATTTTCCCTTTGCGGACAAAGCTTGGGATATCCTGTTCATCGTCACCAATCTTACCAACAGGTTGGGCTTGAAGTCCATGACTGGCAAAGAAGGCTGCTGTCCCTTCTGTCGCGAGGACACCATAACCGATATTTTGGAAACGACGAGCCAAGTCCAAGGCTTCATCTTTGGCATCATCAGCGATGGTAAAGACCACATTCCCAAAGGTTGGCAAGTGTAGGTAGGAAGCTTCAAAGGCCTTATAGAGAGCTTTTTCCAAAGTAGTATCAGAACCCATAACTTCCCCTGTTGACTTCATTTCAGGACCGAGTAAGCTATCTACCTTAGCTAGTTTCGTAAAGGAGAAGACTGGCGCCTTGATATGAACGCGAGTGCTTTCTGGATAAAGGCCATCTTGGTAGCCCAGTTTTTCAAGACTCTGCCCAAGAATGAGCTTAGTCGCTACCTGAGCCATAGGAATATTGGTTACCTTAGAAAGGAATGGAACCGTACGGCTAGCACGTGGATTGACCTCAATAACGTATACTTTTTCATCCTTGATGACAAACTGGATGTTCATCATTCCAAGACAGTTAAGGCCAATTGCTAGACGTTTAGTATAGTCAGCGATGGTTTCCTGCACCTTTTGCGACAAGGTTTGTGGAGGATAAACGGCCATTGAGTCACCTGAGTGGACACCGGCACGTTCGATATGCTCCATGATACCAGGGATAAGGACATTTTCTCCATCTGAGATAGCATCAACTTCACACTCTTGCCCAACGATGTAAGAGTCAACAAGGACTGGGTGGTCTGGACTTGCCTTAACAGCGGTACGCATATAAGAGCGAAGGTCTTCTTCGTTTTCTACGATTTCCATAGCACGTCCACCCAAGACATAAGATGGACGAACGAGAACTGGGAAACCAATCTTGCGAGCAGCAAGCACAGCTTCTTCTTCATTGGTAGCTGTTTGACCTGGTGGCTGTGGAATATCCAAGTCTTTAAGGGCTTGTTCAAAGAGGTCACGGTCTTCAGCTCGGTCCAAGTCAGCGACTTGCGTTCCCAGAATTGTTACACCTGCTTTTGCCAAAGGTTCCGCAAGGTTAATAGCTGTTTGACCACCGAACTGAACGATAACGCCTTTTGGTTGCTCCAAATCGATAACATTCATGACATCTTCGAATGTCAATGGTTCAAAGTAGAGCTTGTCAGATACAGAGAAGTCCGTAGAAACGGTCTCTGGATTTGAGTTCATGATGATCGCTTCATAGCCAGCTGCTTGGATAGCCTTAACAGAGTGAACTGTTGCGTAGTCAAACTCAACCCCTTGACCGATACGGATTGGACCTGAACCTAAGACTAGGACGGATTCCTTATCCGACTTGATAGACTCATTTTCCCAGCCATAGGTTGAATAGAAATATGGAGTTTCAGAGTCAAATTCTGCCGCACAAGTATCGACCATCTTGTAAACTGGGACAATCTTGTTTTCCAAGCGAAGTTTACGGACTTGGTCAGCTGTCGTTTTCCAGAGTTCAGCAATCTTGCGGTCTGAAAATCCATTGAGTTTAGCTGTTTTCAAGACTTCTAGATCTTGTGGATGGGCACCCAATTCTTGCTCAATTTCAAAGATGTGCAAGAGTTTATCCAGATAGAAGATATCAATCTTTGTCAATTCAGCAATTTCTTCTGGTGTGTAACCACGGCGAATGGCTTCTGATACGTAGAAGAGACGGTCATCTTGGGCCTTGACAACCTTTTCAATCAAGGCATCATCAGAAACGGTTGCCAGTTCAGGCATTTCATTGTGGTGAACGCCAATTTCAAGTGAACGACATGCTTTTAGAAGAGATTCCTCGATGTTACGACCGATGGCCATGACTTCTCCAGTTGCTTTCATCTGAGTTCCAAGACGACGCTCACCTTTTTCAAACTTGTCAAATGGGAAACGTGGAATCTTAGCAACGACGTAGTCAAGAGCTGGTTCAAACATAGCATAAGTTGAACCTGTAACAGGGTTGATGACCTCATCCAGGGTCAAACCAACGGCAATCTTAGCAGCTAACTTAGCAATTGGGTAACCTGTCGCCTTAGAAGCAAGGGCTGACGAACGGGATACACGAGGGTTTACTTCGATAACATAGTACTTGAAGCTATGCGGATCAAGGGCCAGCTGAACGTTACATCCACCTTCAATCTTGAGAGCGCGGATAATGCTCAAGCTCGCGTCACGGAGCATTTGATTTTCATAGTCTGACATGGTTTGCGCAGGAGCAAATACGATAGAATCCCCTGTATGAATCCCAACTGGGTCAAAGTTTTCCATGTTACAAACAACGAGGGCATTGTCAGCTGAGTCGCGCATGACTTCGTATTCGATTTCCTTGAAACCTGCGATTGAACGTTCAATCAAACATTGGGTAACAGGTGACAGTTTCAAACCATTTTCAGCGATTTCACGCAATTCTTCCTCATTGGCACACATACCACCACCCGTACCACCTAGGGTAAAGGCTGGACGGACGATGACTGGGTAGCCAATTGTCGCTGCAAAGGCAACTGCTTCTTCAACTGTGTTGACAATTTCAGATTCAGGGATGGGTTGCTCAAGCTCTTCCATCAATTGTTTAAAGAGGTCACGATCCTCTGCTTGGTCGATGGCAGATAGTTTAGTACCCAGAAGTTCAACACCAAGTTCATCTAAAATACCATTTTTAGACAATTCCATGGCCATATTGAGCCCTGTCTGACCTCCAAGAGTTGGAAGCAAAGCATCTGGACGTTCCTTACGGAGAATACGTGTCACAAACTCAAGTGTAATCGGTTCGATGTAGACCTTGTCTGCAATCTCCTTGTCCGTCATGATGGTGGCAGGATTTGAGTTCACCAAGACAACCTCATAACCTTCCTCTTTCAAAGACAAGCAGGCCTGGGTCCCCGCGTAGTCAAACTCAGCAGCCTGACCAATAATAATCGGACCAGAACCAATCACCATAATTTTTTGAATATCAGTACGTTTAGGCATAGTTTATGATACAAAGCCCATAAAGAACACAGTGAAAATAGGAAACTCGGTGCAGACGCCTTTGGCGTCAAGACGATGTTTATCTTTTTCACACAATTCTTAGGGCGTGTTCACTTCCGCGAACAATGTATCTTCTCCTTTCTATTCGTCGCCTCACAGAGCGACATTAAATAAATTCTCCGACGATTTTTTAGAGAAACGATATTTTTCGATAAAAAATCTAGTGCAGGGAGTTTTTAGTTCGCCTGATAGCGACTAAAAAACGACCTGACTTTCTATCGTCGCCTCACAGAGCGACATTAAATAAGATACAAAGGACGAATAGAAAGCGATTGAATTTTAGGAAACCAAGGAAGGATTGACAATCCAAGTTGGTTTCTCTAAATTCCGAGCTTTCTGTCCGTGTTCAGTTACGTAAATTCTCCGACGAGCTTTTACTCGTTCTTAGTTTACTTGTTTAAAAGCTTCCATCATCTCGATAAATTCATCAAAGAGGTAGCTTGCGTCGTGTGGACCAGGAGCTGCGTCTGGGTGGAATTGTACAGAAAAACCTGGTTGGTATCTGTGGCGAACTCCTTCAACTGACTTGTCATTGATTTCTTCGTGAGTAATAATCAAATGCTCTGGCAAGTCCTCACGGCTGACTGCATAACCATGGTTTTGGCTGGTAAAGTCTACACGTCCTGTTGCAATCTCACGTACCGCGTGGTTAAATCCACGGTGACCAAACTTCATCTTGTAGGTCTTAGCCCCGTTTGCCATGGCAAAGAGTTGATGCCCCATACAGATACCAAAGATTGGAATTTTTCCTTGCACACCACGAATCATGTCCAGTGCTTCTGGAACGTCTTCTGGGTTACCTGGACCATTTGACAACATAACTCCATCAGGATTGAGGTGAAGAATTTCTTCTGCCGTTGTTGAATACGGAACAACCGTCACGTTACAGTTACGCTTAGAAAGTTCACGTAAGATTGAGTGCTTGAGACCAAAGTCTACTAAGACCACGCTCAAACCAACTCCTGGAGCTGGATAGGAAGTTTTAGTAGAAACCTGCTTGATATTGTCTGTCGGCAAGACTGTTGCTTGGAGCTGGTCCGTCACATGGTCCATACTGTCCCCAACATGGGTCAAGGTTGCACGCATCGTACCATGCTTACGGATAATCTTAGTAAGGGCACGCGTATCAATCCCTGAAATACCAGGAATTTTCTTGGCTTTCAAGAATTCGTCCAAGGTCATTTGGTTGCGCCAGTTGCTAGCTCGACGCGCCTCTTCGAAAACGACAACTCCCTTACAAGTTGGAATGATGGATTCATAATCATCACGGTTAATTCCATAATTTCCCACCAAAGGATAAGTAAAGGTCAAGATTTGTCCATTATAAGACTGGTCTGTAATAGACTCTTGGTAGCCGGTCATCCCTGTGTTAAAGACGATCTCACCTGTTACATCAATATCTGCTCCGAAGGCCTTGCCTTCAAAAACTGTGCCATCTTCTAATACTAGAAGTCTTTTTGTCATATTTTCACCTCTCGTGGACGCTCACTGGCGTCTTTTAACGTCTTGTGTTTTAGTTGGCGTTTCTACTCGCCAATACGGATTCTAAGATTGCCATCCGAACAAAGACACCGTTGGTCATTTGTTGGACAATGCGTGATTTTGGTGCTTCAACCAAGTGGTCAGCAATTTCCACATCTCGATTCACTGGAGCAGGATGCATAATGATTGCTGTTTCTTTTAAGCGATTATAGCGTTCTTGGTTCAAGCCGTGTTGAGCATGGTAGTCTTCTTTTGAAAAAACTGCTCCACTATCATGGCGTTCATGTTGAACGCGGAGTAACATCAAAACATCCACCTGATCAACAATCTCATCAATAGTTACAAACTGTCCATAGTCCGCAAACTCTTGACTTCTCCATTCCTCAGGTCCTGCAAAGTACAGTTCAGCTCCCAAGCGTTTCAAAATTTGCATATTGGATTTGGCAACACGTGAGTGATCCAAGTCACCTGCAATAGCAACTTTGAGACCCTCAAAGTGACCAAATTCCTCATAAATAGTCATCAAATCAAGCAAGCTCTGACTAGGATGTTGTCCCGAACCATCACCACCATTGATAATAGAAGTTGTAATCGATGGACTTGCAATCAACTCTCTGTAATAGTCAACCTCTGGGTGGCGAATCACACAGGCATCCACTCCAAGTGCAGACAGTGTCAAGATGGTATCATACAGTGTCTCACCCTTATTGACCGAACTAGTCTTCACATCAAAGTCCAGTCGCTCCAATCCTAGCTTAATCTCTGCCACTTCAAAGGACTTATGTGTCCGTGTAGAATCTTCAAAGAAGAGATTCGATACGATAGGTTTGTTCTTGTAGGGAAGTTGGGCTCCGTTTTTAAACTCGATTCCTCGTTTGATCAATTTCATCACTTGATCAACTGTAAGGTCTTCCATGGAAACCACATGGTTCAATGTTTGTTGATTTTCTGACATGGCTACTCCTTCAGCTTTCTAAGCTTCTTCAGTAATCAGAACTCTGTCTTGACCATCAAGTTCTGTCATCTCTACGATGATTTCTTCAGAACGACTGGTTGGGATATTTTTCCCAACGTAATCTGGACGGATAGGCAATTCTCTATGTCCACGATCGACGAGAACTGCTAAACTCACGCGCGCAGGACGACCATGACCAACAATATTATCGATAGCAGCACGGATGGTACGACCTGTATAGAGTACATCATCGACCAAGATAACTTCACGGTCTGTCACATCAACAGAAATCAAAGAAGTATCTTCTCCGCTTTTAACATCATCACGGAAAGGCTTGGTGTCCAATTCCACAACAGGTACAGTGATGTTTTCCAACTGCTCCAAGCGTTCTTTGATACGATGAGCGATGAAAACACCACGCGTTTTTATCCCTGCTAGGATAATCTTATTCAAGTCTTTATTGCGCTCAATAATCTCATAAGTAATTCGCGTAATCGCTCGTTTGACAGTCAATTCGTCTACAACTTCTTTTGTCTTCATGACAAACCTCCAAAAAGAAAAGTCTCCTTCTACAAGGAGACTTGAAATGTATAGCCAAGCGAGCCCTACTCTAAACAGTATAGACTTCACCCTTCTACTTTATCGCGCTCCTTGCCTGCCTCACGGGACAGGTTTAAAGGACTATTTAGTTACCATTTACTATAGCACAAAGCACCTTTAAAATCAAGCAAAAACTTTTTCAGAGTCCCCTTAAACATTGCTAAAATCATATAACTGGGGATAGTGGTCACATTCTGGATTTTTAGGATGACAGATAGCTCGTCCAAAGTAAATCATGGCCTGGTGAGCTGCTAACCATTCTTCTGGTGGCAAGACATCCATAACACGTTTTTCTACTTCAAGTGGCGTAGCTGATTTTTTAACGATATCGTGATGCTTACAGATACGCTCCACATGAGTATCCACTGCAAAAGCAGGAATCCCAAACCCCACACTCATGACGACATTTGCTGTTTTACGACCAACACCCGCTAGACTTTCTAATTCCTCTCGAGTCTGAGGAACTTGACCATCAAAATCATCTAGTAACTGTTGGGCACATTTTTTAAGGAATTTAGCCTTATTTCGATACAGTCCCAGACGAGAAATGTGTGAAGCAATTTCACTCTCTGTCGCTACAGACATGGCTTGTGGCGTCGGAAAGGCAGCGAAGAGACCTGGCGTGGCCTTATTTACCGCTGCATCTGTCGTCTGAGCTGACAACATCACTGCAACCAGTAGTTCAAAATGATTGCGAAAATCAAGACTAGGCTTAGCATCTGGAAAGAGGGCAATTATTTCCTCAATGACATGACGGGCACGTTTCTTGGATAAAACCATCTACTCGTCTCCATCAAACAGTCCTTGCAAGCCAGCAAATGGACTGTTTTCTTCTTTTTTGACTGCTTGTTGAGCTTGGTATTCATCTTCAGTCATGATTTGCCAGTCATTTCCTGACACAAAACCTTGGCCCGCCTCTTCTTCTGCCGTCAAGACCTTGATAGGGATATTGAGCAGAATATTATCTGCTACGCTCTCAGCAAGGGCGATTTCCCCATTTTCGATAGGCAAGACCAAGTCATCGTCTAGAACTTCCTGGTCTAGTTGATTGGTTACTCCTTCCATGAAGACCTCTGTGACTGGATAAGACTCATCCAACTCAACTGGCTCCATACTGCGGCTGGAAGCAAGGACAATGGTATATGACAACTGATAGTCTAAGAAATACAGACGGTCTTCGTACTGTACCTTCCCAACTGCAAGGATATCTTTGACATCTAAAATCTCTTGGTTCCGTTTACGCAAGTCTGCTGCCAGGTCTAAAGCTTGTTCAAAATGCAGGCCTTCAGGTTGCTTACGAATTTCTTGAATGTTTAACTTCATATTTCCTCCATAAAGATGTACTCACTTGATTATACCATGAAAAGGCTATAAGTCAGCCTCCCAAACTTTGATATTAAAATCTCATTTTTAACATATTTACTATGACAAACCTTCCTATTAGTGCTATACTATAGGCAAGAATACATCAGAGCAAGGAGGATGCTCATATGGAAGACAAAGCACTCATCACTGAAGCTTACCAACTCCTTTCCGAGTTAAATAAAAGCTACCAAAGCTGCAAACAAGGAACAGCCGATGATCTTCGACTGCAAGAGCTGCTGAACACCACTCTTAAGGAACTAAAAAAAGCAGAAAAGCTGGACAACAGTATCTTAATCGACCTTGAGAAATTTTACCAATGTACTAGTCTGCTGATTGGACTAGGGAGCCTAAAACTGAATGATCAAGCACGTACTGCTTGGCGCAACTATGACAAGTTCCACTACGAACATGTCAAACACGTGCTAACTCTCTATGGGCCTGTTTTCGGATTTTAGAGTTTAGAGTTTAGAATTTTGGATTTACTATTGACAAAACATCCTTAAAAGTATAGGATAGAGGTACTAATACTCGGAGGTAAGGGAGACATGAACAACTAAGTCTATCAAATAAAGAATCTTTATTTAGTAGATCTTGTTTTTGTCTCTTTTTGTGTGCTCTTTTCATACTAGATTTTCTAGTATATTGTCCCCATTGAAAATCAAAAAACTAGAAAATTATGCTCCTCTTGGGTTGGGTTAGACAACTCCAAGCTAGTTTGACGAGTTTTTCAACGAGGATAACAGAGTTTTGACAGTGACTTTGGGCTCTACTAGATAAAGTAGAGCTTTTTGTTATGCACTATCGACATTCTAGAAAGGGCAACAATATGATAAAAATCAATCATCTAACTATCACGCAAAACAAAGATCTACGAGACCTTGTATCTGACCTAACCATGACTATCCAAGACGGGGAAAAGGTTGCTATTATTGGTGAAGAAGGAAATGGTAAATCGACTTTACTACGAGCTTTAATGGGGGAAGCATTACCTGATTTCACTATCAGGGGCGACATCCAATCTGATCTTCAATCACTGGCCTACATTCCTCAAAAACTCCCTGAAATCCTGAAAAATAGGACTCTACACGACTACTTCTTTTTGGATTCTGCTGATTTAGACTACAGTATTCTTTATCGTTTGGCGGAGGAGTTGCGCTTTGATAGCGACCGTTTTGCTAGCGACCAAGAAATTGGCAGCCTATCAGGGGGAGAAGCTTTGAAAATTCAGCTCATTCACGAGTTAGCAAAACCTTTTGAGATTCTATTTTTAGATGAACCTTCAAATGACTTAGATCTTGAGACTGTTGATTGGCTAAAAAGTCAGATACAGAAGATGAGGCAAACAGTTATTTTCATTTCCCATGATGAAGACTTTCTTTCTCAAACGGCAGATACTATTGTTCACTTGCGACTGGTCAAGCACCGGAAAGAAGCGGAAACGCTAGTCGAGCATTTAGACTATGATCGCTATAGTGAGCAGAGAAAGGCTAATTTTGCAAGACAAAGCCAGCAAGCTGCTAATGACCAAAGAGCCTATGACAAAACCATGGAAAAGCATCGCCGCGTCAAGCAAAATGTAGAAACTGCACTTCGAGCTACCAAAGACAGTACTGCCGGTCGCCTATTGGCTAAAAAGATGAAAACTGTTCTCTCTCAAGAAAAACGCTTTGAAAAGGAAGCTCAGTCCATGATACAAAAGCCACTTGAAGAGGAACAAATCCAACTTTTCTTCTCAGATATCCAACCATTACCGGCTTCTAAAGTCTTAATTCAACTGGAAAAAGAAAATTTGTCCATTGGCGAGCGTATTTTAGCTCAGGAGTTACGACTAACGGTCCGTGGCCAAGATAAAATCGGTATCATCGGGCCAAATGGTGTTGGAAAATCAACTCTGTTAGCCAAGTTGCAACAGCTGCTCAGCGCCAAAAGAGAGATTTCGCTTGGTTTTATGCCACAAGATTACCATAAAAAACTGCAATTGGATTTATCTCCAGTAGCCTACCTCAGCCACACTGGACAAAAAGAAGAACTACAGAAAATCCAATCTCACCTAGCCAGTCTCAATTTCAGCTATCCAGAGATGCACCACCAAATCCGCTCCCTATCTGGCGGGCAACAAGGTAAACTCCTACTTTTGGATTTAGTGTTGCGCAAACCAAACTTTCTCCTTCTGGATGAGCCTACACGAAATTTTTCTCCCACTTCTCAACCTGAAATCAGAAAACTCTTTACCTCCTATCCCGGCGGTCTGATCACTGTTTCGCATGACAGACGCTTCTTAAAAGAGATCTGTACGAGTATCTATCGTTTGACAGAGGAAGGTTTGGAAGTCGTTGATTTACAAGATTTATAAATGTTGAACATAGCAAAAATCCAGAGAGATTTCTCTGGATTCTTTGTGCTGTTTGAGCTAACTCAAACAGCTTGAAAGATACTCACTTAATCAGAAGAACAACTTTGTTGCACTTGACTTGACAATTAAGGAAAAAATTGTTTTTCCATCTCTGCCACTTAACTACAAATTAAATAATTTATAACTAGTATTCTTTTTTCTCCATAATCATAACGGACAATTTTACTGCAAGCCCTATGATTAATATGCTTACAACTAAAATTCCTAAGCAAATCATTGATATAGAATTCTTACTAAAAATCTCCATTAGTTCTGCAAGAAAATTTGACTTTTCTTTTAACAGTGTTGATAAAGCAAATATTAAGAAATAAGTGATTACCATAATGAGTCTACCCTTTTCAGCACCATATTTAAGAATAAATGGTAATTGAATGGCAGACATAAGTATACTAGCAGCTAATGTAATTAAAGCAATAAACACTATATTATCCAATGACATTTGATTTTTTGTCATCAACAGTACAAAAATGCAGATTGAACCAACCAAACCAAAGGCAAATGCAAAGAAAAACTTGCTCAACACATAACTGCTCTTTTTTATTGGCATCGAAAATGCAAACTGTTCGAAATTTGATTTTGTATCATAGCCAAAGGCGATTGCAGTAAGTATGAGCGGAATCATTACACATATTAACGGAACCATAAACAATTCATTTTCATAAATTCCATATACAGCCAGTGCAATACTGATAGTAACCGTTAATAATAATGTCTTTTTTAAAGTTGCTATATCTTTCAAAATTAATGATGTCATTATTGTCTCACTCCTTTCACAAAGTAAATCATAATATCCTCAATTGACGGTTTTTGTAACTTGATACCATCAGGTACAAGACTCTTTTTAACAAGTAACTCTTGCCCAAAAGAATGTATTCTTCTTCCTACAATGGCTTCTTCATCAATGTTATTTACTTCTTCATTGGATAAAGTACATATACCGTAGTTTTCTTTTAACTCATCTTTTGTTTCCATAAATAAGATTTTTCCATTGTGAATAAAAGCAATGTAATCTGCCACTTTTTCTAAGTCAGATAAAATATGGGAAGAAATAAGAATTGTATGATTTTCATCTTGCATAAAATCTAATAACAAATCCAAGATTTCCTCTCTTACAATTGGGTCAAGCCCACTTGTTGCTTCATCTAAAATCAAAAGTTCAGCATTGTGAGATAAAGCAACAGCCATTGAAAGTTTCATTTTCATACCACGAGAATAGTTTTTAATCATCTTTTTATGTGGTAAATTGAATTTTTCAACGAATCCATAAAACTGCTTTTTATCCCATTTTGAATAAACTCTATGACAAAACTTTTCAACATCGATTAATGTCATTTCTTCCGGCACTAACAAATCATCAAATACCACTCCAAGTTTATCTTTCAGTTCAACACTATTAGGATTTTCCTCATCTAAAAGTCTTATATCGCCAGAGTCTTTTCTTAAAAGCCCAAGTAACAATTTTATAGTTGTACTTTTACCAGCTCCATTCTGTCCGATATATCCAACTATTGTTCCTTTCGGAATAGTAAGATTTACCGGTCCTAGTTTAAAACTGTCAAATGTTTTTACTAAATCTTTAATTTCAATAGCATATTTACTCATATTCACCCTCCACATAACTCTTTAACATTTTTATCAATTCATCACTGGATACATCTGCAATTTCTGAAAGTTCAACTACTTCTTGAAGCTTCGATTCAATTTTCTTTAAGTATTCTTCTCGAATTAGTTCTTTATTTTGTGCTGCAACAAAATTACCTTTTCCTTGTACCGAATTTATAAACCCGTCTAACTCTAATTCATCAAAAGCTCTTTTTGCAGTTAACATACTTACTCTTATTTCTTTCGCTAAGAATCTTATCGAAGGTAGTTGTTCTCCCACTTTCAAATCTCCAGAAATGATTTGTGCTTTAATTTGATTTTTTATTTGCAGATATATTGGTTCATCACTGGAATTATTTATCTGTATATTCATCATCAACCCCCTACTGTTATTTGTGTTTTAACTGTTATTATTATAGCATAACAGTTAAAACATTGCAATATCTAAAAAGAAGCAGACAAAAATTTTTTTCCCGCTTCTTCTCATTACTATCTAAATTCTTTCAGCAACTCTCTTAGCTTTTCCAATATCTTATTTCTTCTCTTTATGAGAGCTGGATGAGATATTTTTTTCATTTCAGCCACCAAACGAATAGTTTCATCATTGAAATAAAGTCTATCAATGATTTCTCTTTCTTCATCATTTAATTTTGATAGTGCATCTCGCACTGCCTCAATCATCCTCTGTGTCTGAACGTTTTTATCTACATCAAAACCCTCATCAACTATACTATCCTCAAAATGTCCATCATTTTCAAAAGACGAGAAAAAAGCAGGTGATTTCTTCTATCCACCTGCTTCAAATATTTTTCGGCTCTATAATATTTGTAGTGGGTAAATCCCCTATGGATATTATGGAGCTTATTTTAGCTTTTCTTCAACCCACTACAGTTGACAAAGAGCCATTTTTTCTACATATGTTTCAAACGCTCAATTCGTTCTGAGATAGGTGGGTGGGTATAAAAGAGTTTTTGAAGTCCACCACCTTTCTTAGGATCATTGATATAAAGAGCGCTGCTGGCATCGTCAACATGTTGATGCATCGGCTCGCTATTGTCCAACTTACGCAAGGCATTGATCATCCCTTGAGGATTGCGAGTCAACTCCACACTGGATGCATCCGCCAGAAATTCCCTCTGACGGGAAATGGCAAGTTGCACCAAAGTTGCTGCGAGAGGTGCTAGAACAATGGCTAAGAGAGAGATAATAAGCATGATAATCTCCAAACCATTTCCATCGCGATCATTATCACTCCGTCTGCGACCTGCTCCTCCCCACCACATCATCCGTCCTGCCATACTAGACAGAAGGGTAATGGCACTGGCAAGGGCGACAGCAATGGTCGAAATGCGAATATCGTAGTTTCGGATATGACTGACTTCATGCCCCATAACAGCTTCTAGCTCCTCACGATTCATGATAGCCAGAAGACCCGAAGTGGCTGCGACAGCTGCATTCTGCGGGTTTGAACCTGTTGCAAAGGCATTTAAAGAAGAATCCTCAATGATGAAAACACGCGGCATGGGAATCTGAGCGACCATGGCCATATCTTCTACTACATGGTAGAGGTCTGGTGCTGTTTGCTCATCAACCTCACGCGCTCCATTCATAGACATGACAATCTCTGTCGATTGAAAGATCATGGTCAGAGCGTAGATAAGACCAATAATCAAGGCTATAATCATGCCACCAAGACCTGAACGCATAAAGAGATAGCCAACAGCATAACCAACCAAGGCCAAGAGTAGGAAGAAAACCAGCAACAAAATCCAGGTTTTTCGTTTATTGCTTGCAATTTGATCAAACAACATCTTAGTCACCTAAACCACTAAAGTCAACTTTAGGAACTGCCTTTTCCTCTTCAGGCGTTTGAAGGAAGTCTGCAGCTTTAAAGCCAAATAGTCCTGCGATGACGTTACTTGGGAAGCTTTCAAGTTTTACATTGTAGTTGCTGACAACACTGTTGTAGAGTTGGCGAGAGTAAGAAATTTTATTTTCTGTATTGGTCAACTCTTCTTGCAATTTGATAAAGTTAGCACTAGCTTTCAAGTCTGGGTAATTCTCTGCTACTGCAAAGATACCAGAAATCTGGCGGGTAAGGGCATCACTGGCCTTCATAGCTTCTGCCGGTGAAGTTGCTGCGGCTACTTGTCTACGAAGTTCTGTTACTTTTTCCAAGGTAGAACCTTCATATTTGGCATAGCCTTTGACTGTTTCAATCAAGTTTGGGAGGAGATCATTACGACGCTTCAACTGAACATCTATCTGGCTCCAAGCCTCCTTGGTCTGCATACGATTTTTAACCAAACCGTTATAGCTAACAATCACAAAAATAACAATCAGAGCCAAAACTCCAAGAATAATCCAAGTCATAATCTTATTCCTTTCTGCTTTTAGATTACTACCAGTATATCAAAATTTTAACGAATATGGTAAAATAAGATGATACTAGAGAAGGAAACTACTATGAAACCAGAAACATTTTACAGCCTACTAGCTGAGCAAAATCTTCCACTTTCGGACCAGCAAAAGAACCAATTTGAACGCTATTTTGAACTCTTGGTCGAGTGGAATGAAAAGATTAACCTGACCGCTATTACAGACAAAGAAGAAGTTTATCTCAAACATTTTTATGATTCGATTGCACCTATTCTGCAAGGCTTGATTTCAAATGAAACTATCAAACTTCTTGATATCGGGGCTGGGGCAGGATTTCCTAGTCTACCTATGAAAATCCTCTATCCTCAGCTAGATGTGACCATCATTGATTCACTCAATAAGCGCATTAACTTCCTTCAGCTTTTGGCTCAGGAGTTGGATTTGGATGGTGTTCACTTCTACCATGGACGGGCAGAAGACTTTGCCCAAGACAAGAATTTCCGTGCTCAGTTTGATGTGGTGACGGCTCGTGCGGTTGCCCGTATGCAGGTTTTGTCTGAGCTGACCATTCCCTATCTTAAAGTCGGCGGAAAACTATTGGCACTCAAGGCCAGCAATGCTCCTGAGGAATTGCTAGAAGCCAAGAATGCCCTCAACCTCCTCTTTAGTAAGGTAGAGGAAAACCTCAGCTACGCCCTACCAAATGGAGATCCGCGCTACATCACTGTCGTCGAAAAGAAAAAGGAAACACCTAACAAGTACCCAAGAAAGGCTGGCATGCCCAACAAACGCCCACTTTAAACAATGGTGCACCCTTGTTTAAAGTTCAGAAAACAATTTACAAAATCAGCCTCGCTTTATTATTTCTAGGATCGGGAAAAATTCGTTTACAAAACGAACCTCGCTCTCGCATTTCCGGACTCGGGAAAAAATGATTTACAAAATCAAACCTCGCTCTCCTATTTCTAGGCTCGGGAAAAAATGATTTACAAAATCATTTTTTTCTGCTATACTATCACAAGCAAAGGTTTTTAATGTCATCCTGTGAGGTGACGAAGGCGCAGATTTATATAAATTTTTAAAAGATAGCTATTTTTTAAAAAGTCTTACTCTGAGGGCCTATTGCTGCAAAATAATGGGCTCTTTTTTGGTGCCCAAAAGTGAGGTTTTTATGAAACAGGAATCAACTGTTGACTTGTTACTAGACGTTGATCAACGTCCTTCTGCTGGTAAAGGTATTCTTCTAAGCTTCCAGCACGTATTTGCCATGTTTGGTGCAACCATTCTCGTTCCCTTAATTTTGGGAATGCCCGTATCGGTTGCTCTCTTTGCTTCTGGTATTGGAACACTTATCTACATGATTTCTACTGGCTTTAAGGTTCCAGTTTACCTAGGTTCTTCATTTGCCTTTATCACGGCTATGTCTTTAGCCATGAAAGAAATGGGGGGCGATGTATCTGCTGCTCAAACGGGGGTAATCTTGACTGGTTTGGTCTATGTCCTTGTAGCAGCAAGTGTTCGTTTTGCAGGTACGAAATGGATTGATAAACTCTTGCCCCCAATCATTATCGGACCTATGATTATCGTTATCGGTCTTGGTCTTGCTGGTTCTGCTGTAACGAATGCTGGACTTGTAGCAGACGGAAACTGGAAAAACGCCCTTGTAGCCGTTGTTACATTCTTGATTGCCGCCTTTATCAATACAAAAGGAAAAGGTTTCCTTCGTATCATTCCTTTCCTCTTTGCCATCATCGGTGGGTACATCTTCGCTATGATGCTTGGTTTGGTTGACTTTACCCCAGTCCTTCAAGCAAACTGGTTTGAAATTCCTGGTTTCTACTTGCCATTTAGTACAGGTGGTGCCTTTAAAGAGTACAACTTGTACTTCGGTCCTGAAACAATCGCCATCTTACCAATCGCTATTGTAACCATTTCAGAACACATCGGAGACCACACAGTTTTAAGCCAAATCTGTGGCCGTCAATTCCTGAAAGAACCAGGACTTCACCGTACGCTTCTCGGTGACGGTATCGCGACATCTGTATCAGCCTTCCTAGGTGGACCAGCTAATACGACCTACGGAGAAAATACAGGGGTTATCGGGATGACTCGTATCGCTTCTGTCTCTGTTATCCGTAACGCGGCCTTCATCGCGATTGCTCTTAGCTTCCTAGGGAAATTCACTGCCTTGATTTCAACCATTCCAAATGCTGTGCTTGGTGGCATGTCCATCCTTCTCTACGGAGTTATCGCCAGCAATGGTTTGAAAGTTTTGATTAAAGAACGCGTTGACTTCAGTCAAATGCGTAACCTCATCATCGCAAGTGCCATGTTGGTACTTGGTCTCGGTGGAGCCATCCTCAAACTTGGTCCCGTTACACTTTCAGGTACTGCTTTATCAGCCATGACAGGAATCATCTTGAACTTGATCTTGCCACACGAAAATAAAGACTAATCATCTATACACACAAAATCCACTCGATTGAGTGGATTTTTTAATTACTTACTCTTTATTTCCAATAGTAAATCTTTCAATGAAATAATGGTCACGGCTAGTAAAATCATAGCCATACCGACAAAATCAATCGCATAGAATTGCTCCTTCATAATTAAAAAGGCAAAGAAAACGGCTGAAATTGGCTCTATGGAAGCCAATAAACTGGACTTAACAGGGCCTATCAGACTGGCTCCTTTTAGGAAAGCTGTATAGGCAAAAACCGTTCCGATGATGATAATCCCAGCAAATGCAAAGAGAAAATCTAAGCTGGTTGGTATGCTAGCCCGTAAGACTCCTGTGAAAGGAAGAGCCACTACACCAGAAATAACCATCCCGACACCAATCACCAACATACTTCCCCACTTCTTAATCAAAACGATGGGAAGAATAATATAGAGGGCATAGGTTAGGGCAGAAAAGAGGCCCCAGAAAAGTCCAGCAGGTGTGACAGACAACTGGTCAACTTTCCCATGCGTCGCGATCAGAAAGGTTCCTCCAATAGCTAAACCAATCGAAATAATCTCAGCCAGAGTAGGCGCCACCTTGTCCTTGATACAGGTATAAACCAAGATCCCAACGGGGCATACATACTGGAGAACTGTCGCCGTTCCAGCATTGGTTTCCTGAATGGCAGAAAGATAGGCAAACTGGTTTAAGAAAAGTCCAAAAACTGCAAATAGCAACAGAGATAGTAGACTTTTTCTGTCTTTAAAAAAAGCATAGAGTTTATCCTTTGAAGTCGTATAGGATAAGAACACCAGTGCCAAGCCTGCAATGATAAGTCGCAAATTGGTCAAGACTAGAGCGGAAATCCCGTGTGCCATTAGGTACTGGCCACTGGTTCCAGACAAGCCCCAAGCAATCCCTGCCACTACTGTATACAGAGTTCCTTTTACGGTTTTTGACATTCTTCTCCCTACTCCCCTTGACGAATCATTTCCATGACTTGGTTTCGATCGACTATCCACTGGGCACGCTCATCCTTCTCATACGTTCGATTGGATAAAAAGATAGCCGCCTCCTGCTTCTCCCGATTCCACATGATGAAGGTACCTGTATAACCCGTATGGTCGAGCCAGGCTCCTTCCAGATTCCAAGATAGAGAACGCTCCTTATCATCTAAAGGAGAAAAATTTCGGCTCAATTCTGCAGCAAAATCATCTTTCAAGTAATGTTCCAGAAAGTTCTGCAAATCCTTAACAGTCGAAAACAAACCAGCACTTCCTGCGTGTTTCCCTAATAGACGGGCTTTGGGATCGTGAATGATTCCGGCCTCCACTCCTCTCACTGTTGGTACAGCTTGCTCAACGGGGCCAAACTTGGTTTCCTTCATCCCCCATGCTTCCAAAACTTGTTTTTTTATAATCTGATCCAAGTCTTGGTTAAAGATTTTTTCCAAAAGAAAACCCAAAAGTAAAAAGTGAACGTCTGAGTATAGAAAAGCAGGCTGACTTCGTCTGTTGAGGTGAAACATGGCTTCTCTCAATTCCTCTGCACTTAACTTGTCACGGTTGGGAATGAAGGGGTCTAAATCTGTGGCATGGGTCAGAAGTTGCCGTATAGTGGTATCAGGATAATCACACTCCGGTAAAAAATCCGTTACCGGTCGATCAATATCAAATGTGCCCTGCTGCCACAAGAAGGTAAAAACCGTCCCCACTCCCACGACCTTACTCACACTAGCCAGATCATAAACCAAACCGCTTTCTGTCTTTAAGCCCCGTTCTGGATCACTCAATCCCAGATAAGACTCTTTCCATTCTCCATCCTTATAATACGCAAAAGAGGCCCCGGGATAGACCCCTGCCTCGATTTGATTTTCTATTTTTCTTAGAATTTTTTCCCACTTCATGCTTCTTCAAACCACAATTCAATGTTATTGGTATCTTTACCAAGGAAGAATTTTTCAGACTTAGGGACAAAGTAGCCTGTCTTTTCAAATTTCTGACGAAGACTGGTTAGATCAAAATTCTTGACTAAAAATTTTAACATCGTCAGGTCCCAAGTGACATTGTTTTCAACAGCCAAATCTGGTCCTTGTCCTTTAGTAAAGGTAATTACTGGCGCTACTCCTTCAGGATCAAGTAAACTCTCTGTCCCTTCAGGCAAACGCAACTCCATAGAAACCTCAAATTGGCTCACGTATTTTATACTTGTATTTGAATAAAATTCAGGAACGGTTTCCAGTGGAACCAAATCTCTTACATCATTTTCCGCATGAATAAGGATCACATCGCCTTCAGGAGAAACAATCTCAAAAGCATACCCACGGTTTCCTTTAAATAGGCGAGGAAGAGACTTCATTTGAGAAAGGAGGGCCTCGATTTCAGAAGGATTTTCAACCTTTATCAAGAGTCTAGCTAGCTTCTTAAGTCCTTCAACTCTGCGTGTTCGCATGCTTGGAGCCTCTTCTAAAATCAATCTCTCCGTACCTGTCTGATCACCTAAGGAAAGAAAGGCAGACTCTTCCAGCAAAGGTTTCATCCCCAGGGTTTCAATGTAAAATTTTTCATTTAATTTTCGATTATTAACTTTCAAAGTCGGAACGATCCGAACAATCTCATTCACATTCATAAATTCCTCCAACTCTTTTATTTTAAAGGATTTTCGAATATTTTACAAGCCATATCTATTTTATTTAGAAATTTTATAACAAAAAAACTGGGATTCCCCAGTTTTATTTTTTATAGGTAAAGTAATTTGAATAGTGCTACTGCTGCAATACCCGCTGCAATTGGAGCTACAACTGGAACCCATGCATACCACCATTTTGAATCACCCTTGTGTTGACCAAGAACTGATTTTGGAAGGAGTTCGTGAAGAAGACGTGGTCCAAAGTCACGAGCTGGGTTCAAACCAGGTCCAGTAGGTCCACCGAGTGAAGTTACCAAGGCCATTACTAGGAAACCAAGTGCCAAGTGCGCAACTGAGATCCCAGCAGCTGTATGTGGAGCTACTTGAGCTTTCACTGCCAATTCACTTAAATCAACCGTTTGTCCGGCTTGAGTAGCCATTTGTTTCATGTATTGAAGAACCTCAGCACCAAAGAAGTTTTTAGTCAAACCAAGTGCTGCAAAGAAAAGAACAAATGAACCTACAAACTCATTGAGGAAGCCGTTAACAGTAGCTGCAAAACGTGATTCTTTTGTACCGTGGTCGATGCTTGAAATTGTTGAGAAGGTACCCAAGATATTGTTAGGGTTCTCTGTCTTCAAGTAGTAAGGACGGTGAGTCGCTACAACCAAAGCTTGACCAAAGATTGCTCCCAAAACTTGTGCTAGGATGTAATATGGTACTTGCTCCCAAGAGAAAAGTCCACTAACAGCAAGTCCAAGAGTGAAAGCTGGGTTGATGTGGTTACCAGATACATTACCAAACATCAAAGCTGGGATCATAACCCCCATACCATAACCAACCGCGATAACGAGCCAGCCACTTTGGTGACCTTTCGTACCTTTAAGTTCAACGTTAGCAACTGCACCATTACCAAGAATGATCAAAATAGCAGTTCCCAAGAATTCTGTGGCATATTTAATAGCCCATGTAAAATCCATTTGATAGATTCTCCTTAAATTTTTTTAGACAATCCTTATTCTATCAATTTTTAGCCCTTTTAGCAATATCTTTTCTAAAAGAATCTATGGAAAACGCTTTATTTAACTTATCTTTAAGAAAAGGACAAAAGGAGTCAAACTCCTTTCATCCTAATCGTTATTCTTGACGTTGACCAAAGTCTACAATCATCTGCTCCATCTCTTGACGACTCGGAGTGGTCAGCATATAAAGGTAGTCCCCTTGTAGCTCTGCAAAGGCTGCTGGCATGATTTTTTTGACCTTGAATTGCTGGCTGTACTTAGCAAGCAAGTCTTCTTCTGAATAGACATAATTTGCATTGGCACGACGTGATGTAGCTAGACAGTATTGAGGTTCAAATTCTGACTCTGGGAATTCTTCTCCTGCGACAATAGTTGCATAGCCACGATAAAGGTCCAAGGAATGAGCAAAGTTATAAACATCAATGGTAAAGCCACCTGCAGGACGGTTATTGTACTCAATGGCAATGTAGTCGTCCCCGTCACGGAAAAACTCGATATGGAAAAAGCGTTCTCTCATTCCAAATTCTTTGACAATGGCCTCGCCATACTTGCGCAGTTTGGGATCCATATCCTTAAGCACATAGTAGGAATTGTCCATCTTATAAATCATGAGATCAAGTGGTGTATGGGCGTAGTCAAAAGTCGTTGAAAAGACGATATTACCATCCTTGTCCACAAGTCCGTCAAAGGTACAGATTTCGCTAGAAGTGACAAATTTTTCAAAGAAATAAACGGTTGAATGATCCCATTCAGCCTTAAAGTGATTTACATCTTCTTCTGTCTCAAGTTTAAAGGTTGCTGCCGCTCCCACTCCATTATCAGGTTTGGCAATCATTGGTAGGCCAATCGTCTCAACTGCTTGGTCCACATCTGCTTCCGTCTGGATAACAGTACCAGGTACCACAGGAACGCCTGCCTTTTGGAAAAGTTTCTTCATCTCAGACTTAAACTTGGTCTTTTTGAGATCCTCTGGTTTGGCTCCAAAGACATTGAATTGCTCTCTGAGTGTTGCGTCCAGCTCAAGCCAGTATTCATTGTGGGACTCGATGCGGTCGATTGTGCCATGCTTGTAGAAAAGAAAAGCTACTGCACGTTTGACTTCGTCTATGTTCTCAAGATTGTCCACACGGAAATACTCAGTTAGGCTATTTCGCAAAGGTTCATCTAGTTGTTCGTAAGGTTCTTGACCAATCCCCAAAACGGTGATGCCTTTATTAGCTAGCTCGATTGTAAACTGTTGGAAGTTTTGCGGATAGTAGGGAGAAATAACAAGGTAATTCATAGGCAACTCCTTTTATAGATACAGGTGTCCAAGAAAATAGGGCATTTGTTTACGCCACCATTCCCAGTCGTGGGCGACATCGTGTCCCCATTCAGCAAACCAGGCTGGAATTTGTTTCTGGTCAAAGGCTTCTTTAAGCTTGTAGAAAGATGGTAGACCGTCTTGTTCCCAGGCACCAAGGCCCGTACAAATGACGATTTCTGCCTGACGGTAACGATCGATAAACCATCCGTCGTTTTGATTCCAGATATAATCTACTGGTGAGTTTTGGTAAATAGCATCATCATTGTAGTAATCGCCAACAAAGAAACGCGCGTCGTAAACACCACTGAGGGCAATTACCTTGGTAAAGACATCTGGATGCTGGAGAAAGAAATTGAGTGCATGGTAGGCCCCCATCGAGCAACCTGTCGTCATCATGCCATCAAACCAACCTGTCTTATGCTTGATAAAAGGAATGGCCTCCTCAATCACGTAACGTTCATAAGCACGATGCATCTCCGCCTGGTCATGACCATTTTTCCAAGTGGCCAACCAGCTCTCACTGTCCACACTGGAGAGAGTAAAGAACTGGACGCGCCCTTCTTCGATAAAGGAAGCACAGGCATCAATCATGCCAAAATCATAGTATTCATTGTGACTGCCACCAGATGAAGCAAAAACAACAACTGGAATCCCAGCATGTCCATAACGGTTGAGGTACATTTCACGGTTGAGATTGCCACTCCAGTGGCTAAGGTTTTCAATATGCATTGGCTTTCTCCTTTCTTAACTTACCATTTCTCTGCAAAAAATCGGAGACAGTCTGGTAAATTTTCCGACCATGGAATCTCACTATGGATAGCACCAGACTGAACTTTCAAGACAAGATTATCCAAGCCTACTCCACCTGCAATCAAATCACGGTAATAACGAAGCGACGAGTCGATATAGGCTTGCTTGATATTGCCAGCCATCAAGGTCTTGTCCGTATCGTCTGCTTCTTCTGTTCCTACATAGATGAAAATGCGCTGTTCAGGCGTCAATTTCTTGCGCTCGATATAGCGGTTAAAGGCTTCTTGGTGAAGCCAGTTGGCAGATGAGAAGACACCTAGACAACCAATTCGGTCTTGGTACTCTAGTCCGATAAACTGGGTAATATTGCCTCCTAGTGACGAACCAATCATAGCCGTGTGCTGGCGATCAGCTTTGGTTCGGTAGGTTTCATCGATAAAAGGCTTGACCACCTCCATGACAAACTCGGCATACTCCACACCCTTACCGCCAAACTGCTGCCCTGGGATAGGAGATTCTTGAAACTTCCAAGCCGCATACTCATTCATCCGTCCCATACCATCATTGTCAATAGCTACAACAATCATACGACTGATGTCAGGATTTCGCTTAATTGCTGGAATAATCTTCCAAGAGTGCCCGATATAAGACTCCTTGCTGTAAAAGACATTTTGCCCATCATGAAAGTAAACAACAGGGTAAAAACGGTCTGTGTCTTTCTCGTAGTCCTTAGGCAGGAGCACACGCACACGACGCTCTTTTCCAGTATAAGGAACCTTGAGTTTGTGTTCTTTCATTTTTAAGTAAAAGTAGGAATGATTCATTGTCAGAAAACTCTCTATATTCAAAATTTTATCTTATTATACCATAAAAATAGAAAAAAAGTCAGTAATTGTCCATTTTAAGGATAAATAACTAACTTTTTTCATTTGTTTTTCTGAATTCTTCTGGGTTTTCTGATTAGAGGAGATTGTCAATTAACTCATCGACAGCATCTTTTTCAGCCTGGGGAGTGATTTCAGTAATCATGATACCTGCCACGGCTCTCTCAACCAAGCCTTCAACATCCATGCGTTTTTCATACTGCTCTGCATTCTCTATCTTAGGATTAGTCTTAGGACGGTCTGGTGCAAAAATAGTACAGCAGTCTTCAAAAGGCTGGATTGAAATTTCAAAGGTATCAATTTCCTGCGCGATATCAATGATTTCCAACTTGTCCATCGTAACCACGGGACGAATGATAGGAGTGCTGGTCACAGCGTTGATAGTCTGCATGCTTTCCAAGGTCTGGCTAGCTACTTGGCCAAGACTTTCCCCATTGATGATAACCAAACCATTTCGTACCTCACGGATACGGTCGGTAATGCGCATCATAAAACGACGCGTCAAGGTCATGAGGTAGGCTTCTGGCGCCTTAGCCTTGATTTCCTCTTGAATCTCTGTGAAAGGTACTTCGATAAACTGGATATTTCCACCAAACTTGGTCAATTTCCGAGTCAAATCGTGGGCTTTCTTGAGGGCACCAGGACTAGTGTATGGCGGACTGGCAAAGTGAACCGCCTCAATATCTACCCCTCGTTTAAGAGCTAGATAACCTGCCACGGGTGAGTCAATCCCTCCTGACAACATGAGCATGCCTTTACCAGAACTTCCCACAGGTAATCCTCCTGCTCCACGAAAGGTTTCATAGGAAAGATAGGCAGCCTCCTCACGAATCTCAACCTGAAGATTAATATCTGGATTTTTCATCTGAGCTTGCACGTTTGGAATAGCCTCGAAAACAGCACCACCAAGAGTTTGATTGAGTTCTCGACTATCCAATTCGAAGTTGTGGTCGCTTCGCTTACTAGTGATTTTAAAGGTCATGCCCTCCTTGTAGATAGCTTTCATAATCTCTTGGACAGCAGACTTCAGAACTTCCACAGACTTTTCAACCTTATACACAGGAGAAAAGTTTTGGATCCCAAAAACTTGTTTGAGCGATTCTGCTACTGCTGTATAATCAGCTCCATTTAGGTAAGCGTGGGCACGGTCGCGATCTGCGGTTACCTTAACTTGAGGATAGATAGACAAAACGTCTGAAATATTATTACGAAGTTTATTGATGAAACGCATACGATTTTTGTGTTTGGTTGACAATTCTCCGTAACGAATCATAATTTCTGAATACTGCATAAATACTCCTATCTTACTTTTCTAGTTTGATTGTAAATTAATTTTAGCTTGGTCAAAAACTGCTCGACTTGACTCATATCATTTTCCAGGTCTAGGCTTAGACGCACAGCTGACTGGGCCTTATCTTTGTCCACTCCCATGGCAATCAAGGTCCCCGCAGGTTTTCCTGCCTTGGACGAACAAGCAGAGGTTGTGGAAATGAAAATATCATAGTCTTCAAAGGCATGAACGATGACTTCACCACGAACACCCTTAATCCCAAAAGTCAGGATATGAGGGGCAAAGTCTTCCTCATCTGAAAAGACAAAAATATCTGGATAATCCAGAAGGGCTTGACGAATGACTGCCTTCATCTGCCCTGTCTTACTAGCAAAGATATCTAACTTTTCCATAGATAAACGGAGAGCTTTGGCTGTCGATGCGATCCCTGCCACATTTTCAGTTGTCGAACGATAGTCTCGCTCCTGACCACCACCAGTTAAAAGAGGCGTAATCTTCTTACCAGACTTGATATAGACAAATCCAACACCTCTGACACCATGAAACTTATGACTCGAAAAGGTTGCGAAATCCACTCGATCTGTCAGATAGTTTTCAGTCGGAATCTTAGCAAGTGCCTGAACCGCATCAACATGGAAGGAAATAGTCGGCTTGTCTGTCAAAAGTTCTGAGATAGCTTCAATGGGCTGGATAGAGCCAATTTCGTTGTTAACTGCCATGATGGAGACGAGAGTCGTATCAGGACGTATCAAATCTGCTAATGCTTCAACATCCACAAATCCTTTCTCATCAACTGGAGCAAAATCTATCTCAAAACCTTGACTTTTCAGCCAGAGGGCTGACTCTTTGACTGCTGGATGTTCAATGGCTGATACAATGATGTGCTTGCCAAACTGGGCTTTTTCAAAGGCCACACCCTTGATGACCCAGTTATCTCCTTCTGTTCCACCAGAAGTAAAGAAGATTTCATCACTTTTCTTCCCAATCAAATCTGCAATTTGCTGCCGGGAAGCATCTAAAATTCGTGTTGCCTGATCTCCCAAACGATGGAGACTAGACGGATTTCCTACAATTTTTGAAGCGACCTGCATGTAAGTTTCAAGTGCTTCAGGATAAGGCTTGGTTGTCGCCGAATTATCAAAGTAGATCATGTTTTCTCACGCTTTCTAAAATCACTCCTTCTATTGTATCACGAAAAGAGACCTGCGACAAGAAAGGGAGGTTTCTCTTTTTTTAAGATTTTTTTAAAGAAATGAGGTATAATAAATCATAATTAAAGGAGAGTATCATGTCTAACTATCGTAGAACTTCTAATAAATCAAAAACAGAACACATCAAAAAGGGATTTACTGTCTTTCAAAAAACGATTGCTACCATCGGTAGTATCCTTGGCCTCATCACTGCTACTATTACCATCATGAACGCTATGGATAATAACAAAAACAACAAGAAAGAACCGACGACAACTCAAACAACTGTTGTCAAGGAAATTCAAAAAGAAGCCCCTCAGGAAAATACTACTCCTAACAGGGACAACACTTCTACTAAAGAAAATACCACGCAAGAAGAAACTTCTCAATCCAACAAGAAAGAGGAGAAAAAAGAAGAACAGAAAACAACAACTCAGGACTCTTCTACACCAGCTACAAATAAAGAAACAAGCGATAATGGAACACAGTCAAATACGACGAGTTCTGAAACTAAAACGAACCAGTAATCAAAAAAATAACTTCTTTCTAAATTTGGAAAGAAGTTATTTTTTTATTGTTGCAATACTTTTCGTGGTTTGGTTCCCTCAGCTGGACCGATAACACCTGCCATTTCGAGTTCTTCCATCAGGCGGGTTGCACGGTTAAATCCAACAGACAAACGACGCTGAATCATGGAGGCACTGGCTTTCTGCGTCTCGATAACCAAAGCCTTGGCTTCTTCAAAAAGCGGATCGCCACCAGCTTCACCATCAGAAAAATCTCCTTCATTTTCAGGAACATCTCCTGGGTCAAAGCTTTCATCGTAGTCCGCATCCGCCTGAGCCTTGATGAAGTTTACGATGCGTTCAACATCATCATCTGAGATGAAGGATCCTTGTAGACGGACTGGGTGATTTTCATCAATTGGTTTAAAAAGCATGTCTCCTCGACCAAGCAGTTTTTCTGCTCCATTCTCATCCAAGATGGTGCGTGAATCTGTTCCCGATGAAACTGCAAAAGCCACACGAGATGGGACATTGGCCTTGATAAGACCAGAGATGACATCAACCGATGGGCGCTGTGTTGCGAGAATCATGTGAATCCCTGCGGCACGCGCCTTCTGTCCGAGACGAATGATGGCATCTTCTACTTCCTTGCTAGCCACCATCATGAGGTCTGCCAACTCATCCACAATGACAACAATCAAAGGCAGCGGTACTTGTTTATACTCAGATTGGCTATTAAATTCCTCGACCTTGGCATTGTAACCAGCGATATTTCGTACTCCAACCTTAGCAAAGAGTTCGTAACGATTTTCCATCTCATCCACAACCTTTTGCAGAGCCTTGCTGGCCTTGCGTGGATTTGTCACAACTGGAATCAAGAGGTGAGGAATGTCATTGTAAACGGATAACTCAACCATCTTTGGATCCACCATCATAAACTTGACCTGATCTGGTCTTGCTTTCATAAGAATGCTAGCGATAATACCGTTAACTGCGACTGACTTCCCTGATCCCGTCGAACCTGCAACAAGTAGGTGGGGCATTTTGGAAAGGTCAAAGGTGCGAGCAGTTCCATTGACCGCCTTACCTAGAGGAATTTCGAGGAGATTTTCTGGTTTAGTCTGAGACTGTTCCCAGAGTTCACGGAAGGAAACAGTCGCAATCTCAGAGTTAGGAACCTCAATTCCGACTAAGGATTTACCAGGGATTGGAGCCTCTATCCGAACATCCTTAGCTGCTAGAGCTAGCGCTAAGTCGTCTGCCAGATTGGAAATACGGTTAACCCGTACACCAACGGCTGGCTTGACTTCATACTTGGTAACTGATGGTCCAATTTCAGCCCGTTCTACCGTCACCTTGATACCAAAGCTAGCAAAGGTTTCTTCTAGGATTTTGATATTTTCTCGAACAATCTTCTTTTCCTTAGACTGATCTTTGGGTTTATCTGGTGCAAAGAGTTGCAAGCTTGGTAGCTTGTATTCGAGGGCTTCCTTGGCAGAAAAATCAACCTGCACCTCTTCATCCTCAAAGTCTTCTTCCACATCTGGAATGTCAAAATCTGTTTGAGGGAGGATAATCTCCGGTTCAATCCATTCTTCCTCAGGAATTGGTGGGAAATCATAGTCTGGTACTTCAGATAAGATTTCTCCCGTTTCAGGATCTACAGGAGGAAGCGGTAATGCTTCCTGCTCTTCTAGTTCTCTCTGAATTCTGGCTGCTTCTTCAGCTTCTTGACGAGCCTTCTCTTCTTCTCTCTTGATGAAGCGTTCCTGTTTTCTCTGTTCCTGTTTTTCCATGAAAGATCTGAACTGAGCTCCAATAAAGGCTGCGACATCGTAAATAGACCAAGGACTAACTAAGAGTGCCCCAACTAGAATCAAGAGAACTCCAATAAAGTACGAACCGATATTTGAGAAAAGAAAGGCTATGGGGATATAGAGTCCAACACCAAGCAGGCCTCCACCAGCGAAGCTAGTCACCCGCATACCAGTCAGGTCCGTCATAACTTGAGACAGTGTTCCTTTTAGAACTGACTGCTCCAAGCCATATTTCCATACCAAGTAGGCCTCAAAAATCAAGAGCAAGCCAGCAAAGATACAGAGAAATCCTGACAGAAGCCCTTCCTGCTTGCGGATCCATTTAAATAGAAAAAGATAAATGAGGAGGGCACCAATGGCCACATAGGCCAAACTTCCGACCACCAGTCGAATGAGATTGTAAAGAGTGACACCTGCCGCGCCGAGTTTGAGGGCTGCAATAATCAACAATAAGGCAATTCCTAAGGAAATCAACATCCTCTGGATAGCCTGTTTTCTTTCAAGTTCTGCTTTAGACGGTCTCCGTCTTGTTTTACTAGTATTCTTGTTTGCCATTCTTTTATTATACCATATTTCACAGCCATTTCGAATAGAGAAAAAGATTGCACCAAATGGTAACAATCTTTCTATTCTAATCCTTTTTATGCTTGTGGTTTGCGTAGGGAACCATAAACCACACCACTTACAATTGCGCCAACCAAGACAAAGGCAAGGTAGAGAAGGGCATTTGAAGTAAGAGCGATGACGAAGATTCCTCCGTGGGGCGCCATGAGTTTGATACCTGCAAGACCAACGAGTCCACCTGCTACTGCTGAACCAAGGATAAAGCTTGGAATCGCACGAGCTGGGTCTGCTGCACCAAAAGGAATTGCTCCCTCAGTGATGAATGACAAGCCCATGATGATGTTGGTCAAACCAGAGTTACGTTCTTCTTTGGTAAATTTATCTTTGAAAAGAAGGGTTGCAACAAAGATAGCAAGTGGTGGAACCATTCCTCCAGCCATAACTGCTGCCATAGCTACAGAACCACCTGAAGAAACAGTCGCTGCAAGCGTACCAGTACCAAAGACATAAGCCGCTTTATTAACTGGCCCACCCATATCAACAGCCATCATGCCTCCAAGAACGATACCAAGAAGGACAGCTGAACCTCCTCCAAGACCACCTAGGAAGTCATTCATAGCAGTGTTGATTGCTGCCATTGGAATATTGACAGCCAACATAACAAATCCTGTCAAGATTGTTCCGAAAAGCGGTAGGATAAGGATAGATTTAGCACCTTCAAGTGAACGAGGAACTTTAACGTATTTCTTGATGGCAAGAACTAAAGCACCTGCGATAAATCCACCAACAAGGGCACCTAGGAAACCAGATGAGACACCTGCAAGAGTTGAAGTTGATTCTCCGCCTGCAGCATAAGGGATTTTACCAAAGGCAAAACCTTCTTTGGCAATAGCACCAGCCACGAAACCTGCTACCAAACCAGGTTTTTCAGCGATAGAGTAGGCTACGTATCCTGCAAAAACTGGAAGCATCAAGCCAAAGGCAGCCCCACCGATTTTCATGAACATGGAAGCGAGCTCATGGTAGGATCCGAGATTGCCAAGACTATCTTGTGGCACACCAAAAGCTCCGTCGATTAAGAAGGCGAGGGCAATCATGATACCACCACCGATAACGAATGGCAACATTTGAGATACACCACTCATCAAGTGTTTGTAGAAAGCACCACCGATACTTTGTTTTTCATTAGATGCCGTTGCAGCTTTTGCTCCATTAGCAGCACGATAAACTTCGGCATCTCCAGAAAGAGCCAAGTTGATCAGTTCTTCTGTCTTACGAATACCGTCAGCAACTGGACGATTGATCAATGGTTTGCCATCGAAACGATCCATCTCAACAGCCTTGTCAGCAGCGATGATAACAGCTTTAGCCTTGCGAATGTCTTCTGCAGTTAGTTGGTTACCAACACCGCTAGCACCGTTGGTTTCAACCTTGATCCCAACACCCATTTCGGCAGCCACTTTTTGAAGGGCTTCTTGGGCCATGTAAGTGTGGGCAATACCTGTCGTACAAGCTGTAACAGCTACGATAAAGTCGCCAGAGTCATTAGCAGGTGCTTGAACAGGTTCCTCAGCTTTTTCTGAAGCTTGGTCAAAGAGTTCGATAACTTGATCTGCAGATGTTACTTGACGAAGTTTGTCAGCAAATCCGTCTTTCATCAAGTATTGAGACAATTCTGCCAAGGCTGCCAAGTGAGTATCATTGGCACCTTCTGGAGCTGCAATCATGAAGAAGAGGTCTGTTGGTTGCCCATCCAAGCTTTCATAGTCAACACCCTTGTTTGACTTAGCAAAGAGAACCGTTGCTTCTTTGACAGCAGAGTTCTTGCTATGAGGCATAGCAATTCCGTCACCCAAACCAGTGGAAGTGAGAGCTTCACGCGCTAAGATTCCTTCTTTAAAGGTTTCAAAATCCGTCACATAACCGTGACCTACCAAACTTTTAATCATCTCTTCAATGACAGCTGTTTTTTCAGTTGCCTGCAAATCCAGCAACATAACATCTTTTCTCAATAGGTCTTGAATTTTCATCGTTTTTCTACCTCAACTTTTTCATATGTTTCTTTAATAAATTCCGCTGTTGCCAAGTCATCCGAGAAGGTAGTTGCTGTTCCACAAGCTACTCCCCATTTGAAGGCCTCTACTGCATCTTTAGATTTGACAAATTCACCTGTAAACCCAGCAACCATTGAGTCGCCAGCTCCCACTGAATTTTTGACTGTTCCCTTGATTGGTTTAGCGAAGTATGCTCCCTCAGATGTGACAAGAAGGGCACCGTCACCAGCCATGGAGATAATAACGTTTTGAGCTCCTTTGGCCAGTAACTGACGAGCATAGTTCTCGATTTCATCTAAACTTTCGAGTTTCACTCCAAAGATAGCTCCAAGCTCGTGATTGTTTGGTTTAACCAAAAGTGGCTGGTAGTCCAAACTATCAATCAAGGTCTGTCCTTCAAAGTCACAAACCACTTGCGCACCAGTCTGGCGTGTCAAGGCAATCAAATCCTTATAGATAACATTGCCTAGATTCTTAGCACTCGAACCCGCAAACACAACCGTATCTTCTGCTGTCAAACTAGATAAAATAGCTTTCAATTCTTCTAGCTGAGCTGGTTCCACAGTTGGACCCGTTCCATTGATTTCTGTTTCTTGGTCTGCTTTGATTTTAACATTGATACGAGTATCTTCTGCTACTTGAACAAAACGTGTCTCAATTTCCTCTTCTGCCAAAGTATCTGTGATAAATTTACCAGTAAATCCACCGATAAATCCAGTCGCAGTGTTTGGAATACCCAAGCGTTTCAAAACTCGACTGACATTGATTCCTTTCCCACCAGCAAACTTATCATCACTGTCCATACGATTGACACTGCCGACTTGAACTTGGTCCAAGCGAACGATATAGTCAATAGATGGATTGAGTGTGACTGTATAAATCATACTTCTATTACCTCCGTTTTCTTCTTAATAGCCTGCAAGAGCTCATGCCCTTGACTTGTGATGACAATAGCGCGTTTAAGTGGTGCTACCTTGGCAAAGCAAGTTTGACCAATCTTTGACGAATCAACCAAGACATAGGTTTGTTTGGCATTCTCTAAAATAGCACGCTTAACGGCTCCCTCCTCCATATCTGGAGTCGTATAATAACCATCGTCGACACCATTCATCCCAATAAAGGCACGGTCAAAGTGCAATTGATTGATTTGGTTAAGAGCAACACCACCGATACATGCATCTGTTGCCATCTTGACACTTCCTCCAACCATGACAGTTGGAATCTGTTTTTCAACCAACTGAACCGCATGGTGAATGGAGTTGGTCACAACTGTGATATTCTTATTAACCAATTCCTTGATTAAAAAAGCAGTTGTCGTTCCAGCATCGATAAAAATGACATCTTTTTCCTTAATAAGAGAGGCTGCTTTCTGAGCCAGTAGCTTCTTCTCTTGAAGGTTTTTGACAGATTTTTCTTGAATGGTTTCTTCTTCCTGCAAGGAGTGGGGCAATTCTGCTCCACCATGCACACGACGAAGCTTATTCTCTGCTTCCAACTCATCCAAATCCCTTCGAACCGTTGATTCTGACGTTTCTAACAAACTAACTAACTTTTCTAAAGAAACTACATGATGTTGATTTAACTCCTCTAAAATCAGTTGCTTCCGCTCAGTTTTTAACACCAAACCACCTCCTGTTATCGTTTACACTATTCATTCTAGCACATTCTCTACCAAAGTCAAGCATTTTTTATCATTTTCTTTCAAATTCTGTCATTTTTCTTATTTCCAAAATTTTTATTGCAAGATAAGTGGCTTTATGGTAGACTATTTGAGTAAGTATTGGAAGATTACTCAAGAGGCTTAAGAGGCCGTGTTGGAAACGCGGTAGGCGTGTAACAGCGTGCGTGGGTTCGAATCCCATGTCTTCCGTAGAAAAACAGAAAAACTGCACCTTGATGCAGTTTTTTTATTTTTCAGGATAATTTCTAGAAAAGAAAGGCTGAGTACCTCTAACTATCACACTACATTTTACTGTCTCTTACCTTATCCTTGAATCACCATTATTTTCTTGATTTCATCAAAAAACAAGTAGCCCCTATAGGGCTACTTGCTGTATTATTAACTCAGATGATTAGATATTACTTTTATCTTTTTTATCTGAAGATTTGTCTGTTGATTTATCAGTGGATTTGTCTGAAGATTTATCAGAAGACTTGTCTGTAGATTTGCTCTTAGACTTTGTAGAATTCTTACGATCAATCTTATCATAACCCTCAGTAGTATCCATTAACTCAGTTGATAATGTACGATAGTCTTCTTGGGAAATCAGCCAGTTTCCATCCTTGTCCTTAGTTAATTTGATTTCTGTATCAAAATCTCCAGTAGTAAGAGGTGTTAGAGCAGCTTCAGCATCTACATCACTATAGATAGCAAAATCTTTTCTGAAGAGGTGTTCATAAATCCAATATGTCACCAATGTTTGGTAACGCTTGATGTCAACATCTGAACCAGCTTGGTTGTACTTGCCTAGGTTATCGATACCACCAATAAGAATTGTTAGAACTTCTCGAATTGATGAAGTCAATCCTTTGGAGTGCAACTTCTTAGAGTTAAAAGTAACAGTCGCAGTATTGCCAGATTCATCAACCTTTACATCTTTAACAGTGTAAGAGCCGATATCTTGGAATAACTTGCGTTTCATCTTCAAGAAACCTGAAATCGTTTCTTCTGGAGTTTCTACAGGAAAATCTTTGTGCCATTGTACTGAGTATGTAGACGCAGGTGAAAGCCCTTCTTCTTTGATTTTTTCACTTGTTTGCACTGCAAAAATGGCCTCAGTCCATTTTTCATAAGTTTCGCCATAAATTTTCTTAAATCGTGCAGAGTCGCTAGTGAGAACAGAGTCTAGGAGAATTTCAGCATCTTTTGTAACTTTCTCTTTAACTTCCGCTGCTTCATCCTTCTTCTCAACTTGTTCCGTTTTCTCCTTGTTGTCAGAAGAAGCTTCAGATGACTGATTAGAAAATGCAGAACATGCACCTAAGACAACTGTTGAGAGTGCTAAGATACTTAGTAACTTGATCTTTTTCATGTTTCACCTCTTTATGAAAAATTTACTCTTGGAGACCACCTCCAAGTAGATTTGTTTAGAAAAACACTGGGCTTATCTAACGGAGAATGGGGGATTCGAACCCCCGCGCCAGTTACCCGACCTAACGATTTAGCAAACCGTCCTCTTCAGCCTCTTGAGTAATTCTCCACTAACACACTAGAATAAATAGGATACAATAAAGGATACAATTTGAAGAAAAGATCCCAAAAATCCTATTGATGATGGAGCCGGTGGGAGTCGAACCCACGTCCAAACACCTGCCAACATATTTGTCTACAACCATAGGTTATGTATTGTTTTAACAGCTCCTCGACACATAACTCAAGCCTAGGAACTGCGAGTCTATTAATCTCTTATCAAACCACTAGACAAGGCTTGATCGTATCTCGCTAATCATAAGACCTGTCATTGAACACGAGCAATCCAAATCAGGTCACGCCTGCTGGTTTTTAGGCAGCTAGAGCGTAAGAAGTGTTATTTTTTGCAGTTATATTTAACTGAGCGTTTACGTCGCCACACGGGTTGCAAAATATGCCTCATAATGCCTGTCGAATCCGTAACGACCCCAAGATGTTAGAACTATTATAACCTATCTTCATAAAAAATGCAAAATCAAGCCAATTCTTTAGAAAAGATACGTTTTCAAAACATCTGATAAGGCTTGATAACCTGCTACACTCAGATGGAGACCATCCGTTGTATAGGCTGATTGAAGTTGTCCTTCTGAATCTGTCAAACTATCATAAATTGGTAGAAAATCTACTTGCATATAGGCGGTTGCTAGAGCCTCATAGGCTTGATTCCATACTCTGATCTTTTCATTGGTACGAATATATACTGTCTGCTTGTATTCTTCTCCTTCATTGACTGGCAAAATAGAAACAAGCTTTATTTGTGACAGCGGATATTCTCGGGCAATCGATTGGATCACACGCTCAAGATTATCCAAGGCTTCATTCATGGAAATATCTTTTCCGATATCGTTTGTTCCAATCAAGAGAACAATTTGATCGACAGCATCACCATAAAGATGGGCATCCAAATTCTCTAATAACAATCTCGTCTGGTAACCTCGGATGCCACGATTAACAATCGTCTTGGCAGTCCCGAGTAACTCTTGCAAAGGGTAGTATTCTACAATCGAATCGCCGATAAAAATCATATCTGGTTCTAGAACAGATACTTGATTCAATTCACGATACTTGGTTTGAATTTTTTCCTGCTCCTTTAAGAGCCAATTCTCTAATAACTGTACTGCCACCCTATCCCTCTTTCTCTAACCAATTCTCTAGAACTTGATAAACGCCCGCCTGGCTGTTAGCTGGTGCTAGGGCAGTCGCAACTGCCTTGACATTATCATCTGCATTTTCCATAGCATAGGCAATTCCAGCCAGCTCTAACATTTCGACATCGTTTTCGCTATCACCAAAAGCCATAATTTGTTCTGATGTCAAATCCCAGCGCTTGAGTAATTCTGCCAATCCCCAAGCCTTGTGAACACCAGCTTGCAGGATATCGATACAGCCATAACCGCTAGAAACAGCCCTTACACGACCATCAAAGAGGTCATTGATTTCCTGCAAAACTGAACTAGAACGTTCTTCACCAACGACCATGCTCATCTTTAGAACTCCTCCAAAGAGGTCTGAGTTTAGCTCATCCACAAAATTTGTCCTTTGGTAAAGTTTTTCAATCATCTCTGGAGTCATAAATTTTTCCAAGTCTGTAAAAACCGTTCCTTCCTTGACAAAACTCCCATTCATACTGGTAACGACGAACTGATCTCGACACTCCCTCCCTTTAAAATGAAGGAGAGCCTTGTCAACCATAGCATCATCCCAAGTCTGGGCCTGAAGTAGCGTATCATACTCAAATATACGAGCGCCGTTAGCAACAACCAAGATCACTCGACTCGCCAAGTGTTCTAATAATTGCCTCATTCGATGGACCTCATTTCCCGTCGCAATGACAAAACGGATACCTCGTTCATCTAATTGGTCTAAAATCTTTTCTAAACGTGGCAAATCCAGTCGCCCTCTTGGATCCAGCAAAGTTCCATCCATATCCGTTGCAATCAATTTAATCGTCATCTCGTCTCCTTTAGGGCGAGTACCTACCACTTCAACCCTACATGTTCATTCATTTCTTTATAGGCCGTGTCAATTCGTTCCTTGGTCGCCTCGTCCAACTTGTCATGATGACTGCCTCCCTCGATGAAGTCCTCTAGGATATAGGTCTGATAGAGGAAAAGCGGATAGCCTTCTGGAGAGTAAGTCCCTTTGGGTGTTCGATTGACCCAAGTAGGATGCGCTTTGGCCGTTTCAATCCTTGTCTTTCCATCTTTTTTCTTAATGGTCACATCCATGAGAACACCGCGCTCCGTCCACTTGGCATTTTCCTCATCTTGCATGGTTTCAATGCGTTGGTTTGAGAGGAAATTTCCCATGGAGTAGATGATCAGTTTTTTGTCACCATCTTTTTCAACTGTTTCAGCAGGTTCAACGACGTGAGGATGCCCTCCAAAGATAATATCTGCTCCCCAGTCAATCATCTTATGGTACAGTGTTTTCTGTTCTTCCGTTGGTTCTAGCTGGTACTCAATTCCCATCTGAGGCATGATGACAGTAATATCCGCCTCCTTCTCTGCGCGCTCGATTTCTGCCTTCATCTTATCTTCATTCAGGTCAGAAAGATAGCGATTATAGTCCTCTTGAGAGATATACTGCTCAATGCCATTAAAACCGTAAGAATAGGCCAGGAGAGCTATCTTGATACCATTGACTTCCTTGATGACTATATGGGCTTGGTCTCGGGATTCATGCGTGTAGACTCCGATGGGTGTCATTCCAGCCTTTTCAATAGCTTGAGCCGTTGAAACCACTCCCTCAATTTGAGAATCCAAAATATGATTATGAGCCAAGTCTAGAACTTGGTAGCCTGCATCCTTGATCGCATTCATGACTTCCCCTGGTGCATTAAAGAGAGGATAACCTGCCAAATAGTGGTCCTTATTCACCGTTCCTTCAAAGTCACCAATCACCAAATCTGCTTGTTTGAGCCAGGGTTTTACATACTCAAAATTTTCATGGAAATCATAGGTTCCATCTTCTTTAAGAGCTGTTCGGTAGATGGGGATATGATAAAGAAGGTCACCATTTGCCATGATACGTGCCGTTGTTTCACCAGACTGATCTTCCTTGGATTGACCAGATGTACTAGCAGAATCAAGAGTTTGGCTACCAGGGCTTGTTCCCTTACTACCTTGTACTGCTCGAACTAATAAGTTTCCCCCCATGGATAAGGCAACTGCAAGCAATAACACAATAATAAACTGGGCATTGGTCCAGGATTTATAATTCCGAAAGAAATCAACACTAGTTCTCCACACCCCATAAAGAGAGTCCTGAGACCGTCTATCTTGTCGCTTTTCCATCTTTATTCCCCCCTTGCTTTTACTGCAAGTCTTTTCTTTTATTATACCACAGACAAAAGAGGAATACCGTTTATTATATTATTTTTTAGGAACTTCTGCGACTTTCTTTCTCGCCTATTTTGTGTTATCATGTAGAGGTAATGAAAGGAGAGAAAATGTCTGCAATAGAACGTATTACAAAAGCTGCTCACTTAATTGATATGAACGATATTATCCGCGAGGGGAATCCAACTCTTCGCGCAGTTGCTGAGGAAGTCACTTTCCCACTGTCTGACCAGGAAATCATCCTTGGAGAAAAGATGATGCAATTCCTCAAACATTCCCAAGATCCTGTCATGGCTGAAAAGATGGGGCTACGCGGTGGGGTTGGACTTGCTGCTCCCCAACTCGATATTTCAAAACGCGTTATTGCCGTCTTGGTCCCAAATATTGTGGAAGAAGGTGAAACTCCACAGGAAGCCTACGACTTGCAAGCTATTATGTACAATCCAAAAATTGTCTCTCACTCTGTTCAGGACGCTGCTCTTGGCGAAGGAGAAGGTTGCCTGTCTGTTGACCGAAACGTACCTGGCTATGTAGTCCGCCATGCTCGCGTTACTGTTGACTACTTTGACAAAGATGGCGAAAAACACCGTATCAAGCTCAAGGGTTACAACTCTATCGTTGTCCAACATGAAATTGATCATCTAAACGGAATCATGTTTTACGATCGTATCAACGAAAAAGACCCATTTGCTGTCAAAGATGGACTCCTCATCCTCGAATAAAGAAAATCCCGTTGCAAGACGGGGTTTTGTGTTATAATAGAGGCATGAAAACAAATGATATTGTCTATGGCGTCCACGCCGTTACAGAAGCCCTCCTTGCAAACACTGGAAACAAACTCTACCTCCAAGAAGATCTAAGGGGTAAGAATGTTGAAAAAGTCAAGGAACTGGCTACAGAAAAGAAGGTATCCATTTCTTGGACTTCAAAAAAATCCCTCTCTGAGATGACTGAAGGCGCTGTCCACCAAGGTTTTGTTCTACGAGTGTCCGAATTTGCCTATAGTGAGCTGGATCACATCCTTGCAAAAACACGTCAAGAAGAAAATCCACTTTTATTGATTCTGGATGGTCTAACTGACCCTCATAATCTGGGTTCAATCTTGCGAACAGCTGATGCGACCAATGTTTCAGGTGTCATCATTCCCAAGCACCGTGCTGTCGGAGTGACTCCTGTCGTTGCCAAAACGGCCACAGGTGCTATTGAGCATGTACCGATTGCGCGAGTTACCAACCTCAGTCAAACCCTAGACAAACTCAAGGCTGAAGGCTTCTGGACCTTTGGAACGGATATGAACGGTACTCCTTGCCACAAGTGGAATACAAAAGGGAAAATCGCCCTCATCATCGGAAATGAAGGAAAAGGCATCTCCAGCAATATCAAAAAACAGGTCGATGAGATGATTACCATTCCCATGAATGGGCATGTTCAAAGCCTCAATGCCAGTGTTGCTGCAGCCATTCTCATGTACGAAGTTTTCCGAAACAGACTATAAAAAAAGTTTCCAATCACTTGATTGGAAACTTTTTTCTTAACTATGTTCTGTGATAAATTTATAGGCTTCTTGACCAGCGATAGCCCCATCTCCAACTGCTGTTGTTACTTGGCGAAGGTCTTTCTGGCGAACATCTCCAACTGCAAAGATACCGTCAACGGCAGTTTTCATGTGATTATCTGTCACAATCCAGCCTGCCTGGTCTTGAATATTCAATTCTTTAACAAAATCGCTAACAGGATCCAAACCGACATAGATAAAGACACCACCGAAGGCTTGCTCTGTCACTTGACCCGTTTTTACATTTTCAAATACGACAGATTCTACTCGGTTTTCACCTTTGATTTCCTTGACAACAGAATCCCAGATAAAGTTGACTTTCTCATTTGCAAAAGCACGGTCTTGCAAAACCTTTTGGGCACGAAGTTCATCTCGACGGTGAACAATAGTGACGGACTTGGCAAAGCGAGTCAAGAAGAGAGCTTCTTCTACCGCTGAATCTCCACCACCAACTACGAGCAAGTCTTGATCACGGAAGAAAGCTCCATCACAGACCGCACAGTAAGAAACACCTCGACTGTTCAGTTCTTCTTCTCCGGGAACTCCCAAAAGACGGTGTTTAGAACCAGTTGCTACGATGACAGTACGGGTTTCGTAAACTTGATCATCAGTGATTACCTTCTTAAAGTCACCCTTGTCTTCAATATTTTCAACATAGCCATAAAGATGCTCCACTCCAAGGTTTTCAAGTGGTTCAAACATCTTTTCAGCCAATTCAGGTCCACTGATGTTGGCATAACCTGGATAGTTTTCAATATCAGATGTGTTATTCATTTGCCCGCCTGGCAGACCACCTTCAATCAAAGCCACTTTCAGGTTGCTTCGAGCAGCATATAAGGCAGCGGTCATTCCCGCAGGTCCAGCACCGATAATAATCGTATCGTACATTTCGATTCCTTCTTTCTTGTTGTAACTATCTTTATTCTAACTCATTCTTGCTAGTCACGCAAGGATTATGCCTTGAAAACCAAGAGCAAACTCATGACGGCAAAGGATAACACTGGAACGACTAAAACTCCAATCATAATCATATCATAGAGATGAGCTTGGCGAGCTTTGGCTGTCTTGTCCACACCAGACATGGCTCTCAATCCAATCCAAATCCCCAGAAAAATCACGACAAGGATGGTCGTTAAGATCAAACTCTCGAAATACAAAGAAAATAGATGCAGTAGCATGATCTCTCTCGTTTCTATCTTTTTTAAAGAGTAAACTCAGCTAGTCCAACTAACTGAGTTTTCCTTTTTCTATTATATCAAATATAAGTCCGTTTGTAACTAGCAAAGAATTCTTTTGTCCGTTCTTCTTTCGGATGATTGATGATTTCATCCGGTGTGCCAGACTCGATGATTTTCCCTTTATCTAGGAATAAAACCTTGTCTGCCACTTGGGCTACAAAAGACATATCGTGACTGACCAAAATCATGGTCTGACCTGACTTGGCAGCGTCTGCAATAGACTTTTCTACCTCACCGACCAATTCTGGGTCCAGTGCCGACGTTGGTTCGTCCAAGAGCAAGACATCTGGTTTCATAGCAAGCGCACGCGCGAGGGCAACCCGTTGCTTCTGTCCACCTGATAAGTGGCGAGGGTAATGGTTTTCACGGTCAGAAAGACCAACCTTGGCCAACTCTTCCTTAGCGATTTTTGTTGCTTCCTCGTCCGATAATTTTTTAACGACAATCAAACCTTCCTTGACATTGTCAAGAGCAGTTCGGCGTTCAAACAAATTAAACTGTTGGAAAACCATGGACAACTTGCGACGAAGGGTTAGAATCTCTTCTTGGCTAATCTGAGAAAAATCAACTTTAAAATTGTCAATCTGAATCGTTCCACTATCTGGAGTTTCAAGGTAGTTCAAACTACGAAGAAAGGTTGATTTCCCAGCTCCAGATGAACCAATCAAAGCCACTACCTCACCTTTTTGGATTTCCAAGTTCAGATGATCCAAGACTGTCTGTCCTGAAAAGGATTTGCTTAAATTCGAAATCTTAATCATTAACGAAGGTCTCCTTTCACATCTGTAGACACTGTATCCGGCGCTGAGATAGCCATTTTTCTCTCGATGAAACGGCCGAGGCTTTCAATTCCAATATTGACCACCCAATAAACAAGGGCAACAGAGATAAAGCGCTCAAAATAGCGATAATCAGCTCCACCTAAAATCTGAGCTTGGGCAAAGACCTCCACAACACCTGCGCTAAAGGCTAGAGAAGTCCCCTTGGTCAAACCGATGAGGGAATTAATCAAGGTTGGAGTCGCCACAACGGCCGCATTTGGAATAATCACGCGACGGTAAACTTGAGCTCGCGTCATACCCAAACTGCGTGCCGCCTCAATTTCACCGGGATTAACAGAAAGGATGGCCGCACGAATCGTTTCACTTGCATAAGCCGCCTCATTAAAAGCAAAGGCCACAATCGCAAAAAGCGCTGCTGGAATCGCATTGATATTGAGACCAGTTCCCCATTGTTGGTTGATAGCTTTCAGCGCTAAAGGTATTCCGTAGTAGGTCAACATAAGTTGAACTAGGATTGGGGTACCTTTTAAGAAACTGACGAAAAAGGCCTGCAAGGGATATAGAATCTTAACACGATTGATCTTTACAATGGCAAAAATCAGGGCAAGTAGCAAACCAAAGAGTGCACCTCCAAGCGTCAACATCAAGGTTGTAGGCAGTTGTTGGACAATCCTTGGAATTCCATCAAAGACCGAACGCAAACTAAAGAGCTTACCATCCGGAATGAGTTGCATCAAACTTTGGTACCAATCTGATGCTAAAAATGTTGTAACAGTCATAAAAACATCCTCTCCTGATAATGATTCATTCTATCATACTTCTGCTCGCAAGCAAATTATTTGCTACGGGCTACTCAGACTTTGTCTATCTTCTAGTTTATCACACTTTAAAACAGGGAGGCTATATATTTTACCTATCAAGGAGATAAATAAAAACTATCTCAAACCTAAGTTCTCATAGGGTTTTCTATAGCCGATTTGTTTAACAGCACCATTCTCCACTAAAATTGGACGTTTCAATAACATGCCATCACTCGCTAGAAGCTTGGCTGCTTCTTGTTTTGACAAACTTCCCACCTTATCTTTCAAGCCCAGTTCACGATATTTGATCCCGCTGGTATTGAAAAATTGTTTCACTTCAAAACCGGAAGTTTCCAACCAGTTTAAAATCACGTCTTCACTTGGTGTTTCTTCTACGATGTGGACATCTTGGTATTCCAGTCCAAGTTGATCCAATTCATTTTTTGCTTTCTTACAAGTTGAACATTTTGGGTATTCGATAAATTCTAACATCTTCTTTTCTTTCTATTTTTTATTTTCTTGAAATGCTGCACCTTCATGTTGCAAGAGCCAGGCTTTCTTTTCGACTCCAGATGCATAGCCTGTCAAGCGATTGCCTGATCCCAGCACACGATGACAGGGTACGAGGATGGACCAAGGATTGCGCCCCACTGCTCCGCCAATCGCCTGGGCAGAAGCTACTTGCAAGTCTTTCGCTATTTGTCCGTAAGTTACTGTTTGTCCATAAGGAATGGCCTGTAAATAAGCCCAGACCCGCTTTTCAAAATCCGTTCCAATGGGAGCCAGAGGTAAGGAAGACAAATCTTGAGCACATCCATCAAAGTAAGTATCTAAATAGGAAATAACCTGGTCTAGGACAGGATGTTTCTTAACTACTTCTATACTATCTCCAGCGATTCCCCTCTCAAAATGAGTTTGGTCCTGTACCCAAATTCCATACAGATATTGCTCGTCAGCAACTAAGGATAAGGTTCCAATTGGCGACGGGTAGAGCATTTTTGCGTACTTTTTCTGCTTCATTTTTTTAATTTCTGATAGGCCAAACGTTCCCCATCAACTGGAACCTTACCAACCTGTTGGAAGCCTAGCTTTTCAAAGATATGCTGCATGACCTTGTTTTCTGCATGCGTATCTGAACGAAAATCTAGATAATCAAAACCTTCAATCAAGCCTTCTAGGAAAGTCTGAGCAACACCTTGTCCTTGGACATCTGCTGCCACAGCGATACGGTGAAAGACCAGATATTCTGATTCTCCCCCCTGCCAACTCCCTTCATAAATGGCTTCATAGGCTTCCTCTGGGCTCTTGGTCACAGCAGCATAAGCTAGCAGTTCTCCTTCTTCCAAGGCCACATAGGCTTGACCTGAGATGATATCATCGATAATGATGTCGGCATTTGGATAGCCATTTTGCCACTGGTCGCTACCAGACTTGGCTAAGCACTTTTTAGCATCCTCCATCACCTGCATAATCGCATCTACTTCGTTTGGAAAAGCTAAACGAATCTCCATCTTTTCCCCTCATTTCTAACTATTTTCTCTCATCATAGCATAATTTAAAGCTTTCTACAAGCAGTTGAAACTTGACTTTTGTTTTTTATTATTTTATAATCTAGTTATCAAAACTAGATAAAAAGGAGTTGGAAATGAATTCTAACTTTTCCTACCCAAAATGGGAAGACATTCCGAACATTGACCTCTATCTGGATCAGGTTTTGCTTTATGTCAATCAAGTCTGTGCCCCTATCTCTCCAGATAAGGACAAGGGACTAACAGCATCCATGGTCAATAACTATGTCAAACATGGTTACCTGACAAAGCCAGACAAGAAAAAATACCAACGCAAACAGATTGCCCGTTTAATTGCCATCACCACTCTCAAGTCTGTCTTTTCGATCCAAGAAATCGCTCAGACACTGAATACTCTACAAACTCAAGCGAGCTCAGACCAGCTCTACGATGCTTTTGTGGACTACATGAACCATGGGATTGATCCAAAAAATCCTATTATCCAAACCAGCTGTCAAACGGTTAAACTCTATCATCAAACTCTAGACTTAATCCTTATCAAAGAAGAGGAGGAAATCCAATGAATACCAGTCTAAAACTCAGTAAAAAGCTCAGTTTTGGAGAGGAAATTGCTAATAGCGTGACCCATGCTGTTGGTGCCGTTATCATGCTCATCCTACTCCCCATTTCATCCACCTATAGTTATGAAGCACATGGATTTTTATCATCTTTTGGCGTTTCTATCTTTGTTATCAGTCTCTTTCTCATGTTCCTCTCGTCAACTATTTACCACTCTATGGCCTATGGTTCAACCCACAAATACGTCTTGCGAATCATCGACCATTCTATGATTTACGTGGCTATCGCAGGCTCTTATACGCCGGTCGTATTGACTTTGATGAATAACTGGTTTGGCTATCTGATCATTGCCATTCAGTGGGGAACGACCATCTTTGGCATCCTCTATAAAATCTTTGCTAAAAAGGTCAATGAGAAATTCAGCCTTGCTCTTTATTTGATCATGGGCTGGTTGGTTCTGGCTATCATTCCTGCCATTATCAGTCAAACAACGCCAATTTTCTGGAGTCTCATGGTAACTGGTGGGCTCTGTTATACAGTTGGAGCTGGATTTTACGCTAAGAAAAAACCTTATTTCCACATGATTTGGCATCTCTTTATCCTAGCAGCCTCTGCACTTCAATATATCGCGATTGTTTATTACATGTAAAAAAGTTGAGAATCTTTTCTCAACTTTTTTCTTTACACATATTGATAAAATACTGGTGCAAGCGAGCATCATCTGTCAATTCTGGATGAAAAGAAGTTACCAGCATATTTTTTTCTTGGGCTGCAACGATTTGATCATCAACTGTTGCTAAAACTTCTACACCCTCTCCAACACTGCTGATAATCGGTCCACGGATAAAGGTCATGGGAATCTGACCAACTCCCTTACATTCTGCCTCTGTATAGAAGCTTCCTAGTTGGCGCCCATAAGCATTGCGCTCAACCACTATATCCATGGTTCCAAGATGACTTTCTTCCTGAGAAGTGATTTCCTTAGCTAGTAAGATTAATCCCGCACAAGTTCCAAAGACTGGTAGTCCAGAAAGAATGGCTTCTCGGATGGGAAGCAGCATCTGCTGGTCACGCAAGAGCTTGCCCATGGTTGTAGACTCACCGCCAGGCAAAATCAAACCGGACAAGTCACTCTGATATTTCTGAAAATCATCTAAATTTCTGATTTCGACACCAGTGACTCCTAATTTATCTAACACCTTTGCATGCTCTGCAAAGGCGCCTTGCAAGGCTAGTATTCCGATTTTCATCTATTTTCCTCTCTCAGCCATGAGAATTTGAATTTCATTCTCATTGATACCAACCATGGCTTCCCCTAGGTCTTCAGAGATTTGTGCTAGAATTTGAGGATTTTGGTAGTTGGTTACCGCTTTGACAATGGCACTTGCTCGTTTAACAGGATCTCCTGACTTGAAAATACCTGAACCGACAAAGACACCCTCTGCCCCCAGTTGCATCATCAGCGCAGCATCTGCTGGTGTTGCAACACCTCCAGCTGCGAAGTTTACAACTGGCAATTTTCCATGTTCATGAACGTATTGGACCAATTCAACAGGAACCTGGAGTTCTTTTGCTGCGACATAGAGTTCATCTTCGCGTAGATTTTGAATGCGGCGAATTTCCTGATTCATCATGCGCATATGACGAACGGCTTGAACAATATCTCCTGTCCCCGGTTCTCCTTTGGTACGAATCATGGAAGCTCCTTCAGCGATACGACGCAAGGCTTCACCCAAGTCCTTAGCCCCACAGACAAAAGGAACTTGGAATTCTTTCTTGTCCACATGGAAACGGTCGTCAGCTGGAGACAGCACTTCACTCTCATCGATATAGTCAATCTCAATAGCCTCTAAAATCTGAGCTTCAACAAAATGCCCAATTCTGACCTTGGCCATCACTGGAATGCTGACCGCTTCTTGGATTTCCTTAACCATCTTTGGATCACTCATACGGGAAACTCCACCAGCTGCACGAATATCAGCCGGAATCCGCTCCAAGGCCATGACAGCTGCCGCACCAGCAGCTTCCGCAATCCGAGCCTGTTCAGGGTTCTGCACATCCATGATAACACCGCCCTTGAGCATCTGCGCCAAGTTTTTATTTAGTTCATAACGATTTTCAGTCATTTCTTAATCCTCATCATTTGTATTGGTAGCTACCATTTCATTTTAAGTCAGATTAAAATGAAGTACAAGATAGAAAAACAACAACTGTCTGGGGACAGAAACAAGAAAAAAACTATCTGACCTTCAATTAAGGCCAGATAGTTCATCAATTTTTATTTTTCAGCTGTAAGTGCAGCCATTGTGATGTAGTTGTAAGGTTTGTTAAAGTGTGGCAAGAAGAATAGATCTGTCAAAGCCAACTTATCAATTGTCACATGCTCTTGGATAGCAAGTGAGAACATATGAATTCCCATGCTGATAGCAGAATCACGTGATACCATTTGAGCACCAAGAATTTCGCGACTGTCTTTGTCAAAAACAATCTTGATGGCAACTTCATGGTTGTCATGCTTCATAAATTCTGGTTTTTGAAGATCGTTAAAGCCTGTTTCAGTTGCATTATATCCTGCAGCTTTGGCTTTTTCAAGAGTCAAACCAGTTGAAACCATGTGAAGACCGTAGATAGAGATACCGTTTGATCCTTGTACACCGATTCCTTCCAATTCATGTCCACAAGCGTTGTAAGCACCAACGATACCAGTACGAACAGCGTTTGAAGCAAGCGCGATGTAGCTAGTGTCTTTACGAGCGTTGTCATAAACAGTCGCACAGTCACCTACTGCATAAACACCTGGAATTGATGTTTCTTGTTTCTTGTCTACAAGGAAGGCACCGTTACGGAAGAGTTCAATCTTACCATCAGCAAGAGCTGTGTTTGGACGGAAACCAACTGCAAGAACAACCATATCCACATCAAATGTTTCTTTGTCTGTTACCAAGCGTTCAACTTTACCATCACCTTGGATAGCTTTTACTGTTTGACCAAGTGCCAAGCGGATGTTGTTGTCTTCCAAGTTCTTCGCCATCATTTGAGTGAAGTCTTTGTCGTAGTAGCCGTTCAAGACTGTGTCTACGATATCGACAAGCACAACTTCTTTTCCAAGACGCTCAAAGGCTTCAGCAAGTTCAACACCGATATAACCACCACCAACAACTGCGATGCGCTCAAGGTGTTTGCTCTTGTCAGCAAGTTTTTCGATAACTTCTTCTGCGTTTTGGTACAATTTAACAAATTGTACATTTTCAAGAGTCGCTTTGAATTCGCGGTTACCCTTAACGATTTCAACACCTTCGATTGGAGGTAAGATTGGAGTTGAACCAGTTGCAAAGATCAATTTGTCATAAGATTCTTTGTGCTCTTTTCCTTCAACTTCTGCAGTCACAACTTTGTTATCGTAGTCAATTGAAAGAACTGGTGAGTTCATGTAAACTTTAGCACCTTTTGCTTCCAATTTTTCTTTATCAGAGTAGAAGAGACCTTCTGGGCCATCAATTTGTTCCCCGATCCAAAGCGCCATTCCACAACCAAGGAATGAAATATTTGAGTTTTGGTCAAATACTACGATTTCGTTCTCATGTCCGAAGTTGTCCAACATCGTATTAATACAAGCTGTACCAGCGTGGTTAGCACCAACTACAACGATTTTACTCATAGAAAAATTCCTACCTTTAATTTTTGATTTACCTTTCTAGTATACCATTTACTGTTAGCGTTTACAAGGTATTTGCTTAGAATTCTCTTATTTTAAGCAATTTTAAGTTTTATTATATTAATTTTTTTGAGTTTCTATCCTTTTTTTATATTTTTTGAGCATATTTCTTGACTTTTTGTCAAAATTCATTTGTGAAAACGCTGACTTTATGATATGCTAGATACATGGAAAGAAAATGTAAGGGGTTTAATTTTTCTTTAACGACCTTATATTGAATGATTTCCTATAAAGAGAAAGGAGCTGGTAGCTTGCCTCTTCATTCACGTTCTGAACGGCTAATGGGAACAACGATCACGATTTCATTAGTAGATGAACAGGCTGATTGCCTACTTCAAGGAGCCTTTGATTTACTCAAGGAGCTCGAATACCGCTTCAACGCCAACAGTCAAGAATCCGAACTGATGGAAATCAACTACCAAGCTGGAATCGCACCTGTTAAGGTTCATCCTGACCTGTTTGAACTGATTGCTCTTGGACTGGAGCATAGCCTAGCTTCGTCTAGCCATCTAAACATCAGCATTGGCCCCTTGATTCAAACCTGGCGAATCGGCTTTTCAGATGCTCGACTCCCCGAACTAAACGAAATCGAAGCTGTCTTGCCTCTAGTTGACCCGCATTTTATCAAGTTAGATCCCGCTAGCTCTACTGTATTTTTAGAGAAAAAGGGAATGAAGCTTGATTTAGGTTGCTTAGCTAAAGGCTATAGTGCAGATAAGGTTGCTCAGTATTTAAAAGTACACGGAGTCACTTCTGCCTTGATCAATCTCGGAGGAAATATCCTCACCATCGGGAACAATCAAGCCAAAGAAGGGAAAGACTGGCAAATCGGTATTCAGGATCCGCGAAATCCTCGTGGCAATCATCTCCTAACCATTCCTGTTTCTAACAAATCTGTCGTCACTTCTGGTATCTATGAACGCCACCTGACAATAGACGGAAAAGACTATCACCATATTTTTGATAGCGAGACAGGATTCCCTGTCGAAACAGAGCTCGCTAGCCTAACGATTATCTCAGATAAATCTGTCGATGGTGAGATTTGGACAACCCGCCTATTCGGAGAACGTAGCGCTTCTATCCTCTGGCAAGTCGAAGGTTTAGATGGTATCGAAGCCATTCTCATCGACAAAGAGGGGAACCTTACATGTTCTTCAGGCCTTTAAATTTGTATTATGTAAAAAGAGAAAGGAAATCTCATGCTAAAACTTATTGCCATTGTTGGAACGAACTCTAAACGTTCTACAAACCGCCAATTGCTCCAATACATGCAAAAACACTTCGCCGACAAGGCTGAGATTGAACTTGTTGAAATCAAGGACATTCCTGTTTTCAACAAACCAGCAGATAAACTTCTTCCTGCTGAAATTCTTGAAATAGCTGCTAAAATTGAAGCATCTGATGGTGTCATCATCGGTACCCCTGAGTACGACCACTCAATCCCTGCAGTTTTGATGAGCGCTCTTGCTTGGCTATCTTATGGTATCTACCCACTTTTGAACAAACCAATCATGATCACTGGTGCTTCTTACGGAACTCTTGGTTCATCTCGTGCCCAATTGCAACTTCGTCAAATCTTGAACGCTCCTGAAATTAAGGCAAATGTTCTACCAGATGAATTCTTGCTTTCTCACTCTCTTCAAGCATTTAACCCAAGTGGTGACTTGGTTGACCTTGATGTCATCAAGAAATTGGATGCCATCTTTGATGACTTCCGTATCTTTGTGAAAATTACTGAGAAATTGCGCAATGCGCAAGAATTGCTTCGCAAAGATGCAGAAGAATTTGACTGGGAAAATTTGTAAGATAGGAGACCGAAAGAATGAAATTTGTTGGACTTGTTGGATCAAACTACGATCAATCATATAACCGCAAACTCTTGGAATTTATCCGTCGCAATTTCAAATTCAAATTTGAATTAGAAGTTCTTGAAATCGACGAAGTTCCAATGTTTAACCAAGACGAAAAATGGGACGAAAGTTTCCAATTGCGATTCTTGTACAACAAGATTACACGTGCTGATGGTGTCATTATCGCAACTCCTGAGCACAACCACACTATCTCAGCTTCACTCAAATCTGTACTTGAATGGCTTTCATACGAAGTTCATCCATTTGAAAACAAGCCTGTTATGATTGTGGGTGCATCATACTATGACCAAGGAACATCACGTGCCCAAGTTCACCTTCGTAAGATTCTTGATGCTCCAGGAGTTAACGCCTACACGCTTCCAGGTAACGAATTCCTTCTTGGTAAAGCCAAAGAAGCTTTTGATAACAATGGAAACATCACCAACGAAGGAACTGTTAAATTCCTTGAAGCATGCTTAGATAACTTTGTTAAATACGTAGGAGTCGTTTCGAAATTGAAAAAACCAAAACCAATCGAACCAGAAGACTTGGATTGTGGAAGACCAATTGCTACAACCATTACAGAAGTTGACCCTGATGATCCAGAATGGGTAGAAAAAGTTGCAGCAATCACTGGAGCTGTTTCTGGTGATACCTATGTCAAATTAGACCACGGTATTCTAACAGTTAACCAAATCGATATGTTCTTGAAAGCTATGCCATTTGAATTGACATACGCTGACGACAACAACCAATTCCTCTACTACAACAACGCTCACCAAGATCCAGACACCATGTTTGCTAAACGTGTACCACCTCAATCAGGTAGCCGTATGTCGACTGTTCATGGTTCTCTTCCACCAGCACGTATGAAGAACGTAGAGTGGGTTATCGGAACACTTCGCAACGGAAACCAAGAATACGTCCGTACGATCGTTCCAGGTTCTCCTGCAGGTGTCATCAACACACACAACTACCAAGCAATGTACTATCCTGATGGATCATACGCTGGAATCAATGAAATCGTCTTTAACTTCCAACCATGGCTTGACTGGTACCTAAAAGAAACTGGTCAACGTTTGGTAGGTGGTAGTGGACCTTTCGCTCTTGCTGCTGGAGGTCATGGAGACGCTGATGCTACTTCTGGTGCTTCTGATTCAGGGGATGCTGGAGGCCACGGTGGTGACGCTGACGCTACTTCTGGCGCAAGCAACTAAGAAACCAAAAAGGAGCCAGGTGGCTCCTTCTTTTTTGTTGTTATCAAAAAAGGGTTTTGTAGAGCATCTACAAAACCCTTAAATTTTATGAATTTGGATCATCAAGACTACGGCCGTGCAAACCTTTTTCACGTTGTACCTGACGTAGTTTTTCTGGTGTGACGTCATTGCCTTCCTCGTCCACAATTTTAATTCCTTCAATGTGGTGACGAACAGATCGACGATAGCCTTCGATGTACTCCTCACGAAGTTTAGCTTGTTCCACTTTTTCAGCAGAAGTTAAGCCTTCTGTTTTTTTCTTTTTGGCAAGCTCGTTGATACGAGCGATTTTTTTCGGATCCATTTCTTCTCCTTTGTGATAAGATACAGTCCGTTTGACTGAGTTTATTTAGTATTGATTTGGTTAAAACGTGCGAGCTTAGCTGCTTTCTTGGTTAGTTGCGACAAGATAGCCAAACGATTTTGCCGGACTGCCTCGTTTTCAGCCATAACCATGGTATTTTCAAAGAAAGCATCAATAACTGGGCTAAGCGCAAAGAGTTGCTCTAATTGTTGACTTGCAGTCCCTGACAAAACGAGTGATTCTACTGCTTCTGCCAAGGCTTTCTCTTCTTCATTCTCAAAGAGAGCAGGATCAACAGTATCAGTTCCTTCGGCTTTTTCAGCCAAGTTGAAAGCACGTGAGAGGGATTCGACAGACGATTTGAAATCTTCTTTCTTGCTTGCTTCGACAAGAGCACTTGCTACTTCCAGCATATCCGCCACAACAAAGTTTGAACTTGCAAGGACTGCTTCCTTGATATCTTTTGGAGTAGAACCCATCATCTTATCAACGCGAGCCTTGATAAAGTCCATAACCTCTGCTTTATTTTCATAAGTCAAGCTGTCAAATTTCAAACTGTAAAGGCTATCAATCAACTCATCCATAGCAATGTGCCAACCAAAAGCATCCAAGATACGAACCACACCTTGGGTCGCACGACGAAGGGCATAAGGGTCATTTGAACCTGATGGAATCAAACCTACTGAGAAGAAACTCAAAATCGTATCCAATTTGTCTGCAATGGCTAGAATGGCTCCTACCTTACTCTCTGGAAGTTCTCCTTCGGCTGATGTAGGCATGTAGTGTTCACGAATAGCAACCGCAACTGCTGGAGTTTCTCCAGCAAGAAGAGCATATTTCTCACCCATAATACCTTGGAGCTCATCAAACTCACCAACCATACCCGTCAACAAGTCAAACTTGTAAATAGCTGCTGCACGCGCTAGATCAACTGTTTCATCCACTGACAAACCAGCTTTTTCTGCCAAGAGAATGGCAATCTGCCCTGTACGAATCATGTGTTCACGAAGGGAACCAATCTTCTCATGGAAAGTCACATGGTTCAATTTTTCAACAAGATCTGAAATGACCAATTTTTGGTCTTCACGCCAGAAGAATTCACCGTCTTCCAAGCGGGCAACCAAAACTTTTTCATTTCCCTTGATGACATTTTCCAAATACTCTGCATTTCCGTTACGGACTGAAATGAAGTTTGGCAAGAGTTTACCATCTTGATCACGAACAACGAAGTAACGTTGGTGTTCCTTCATCGAAGTCACCAAAACTTCTTCTGGAACATCAAGGTATTTTGCATCAAAACTTCCCATAAAGGCAGTTGGGTATTCAACCAAGTTCAAGACTTCATTCAGCAAATCAGCATCAATTTCGATACGTACACCATGCTCAGCTTCGATTGCCTTTATTTGGTCAACAATCATTTGCTCACGTTCACGAGGATCCGCGATTACAAACTGCTTACGAAGGTCTTCTTCGTAGCTCAATGCTGACTGAATCTTGGTTTCTTGTCCCAAGAAACGATGACCACGGCTCACACGATCTCCCTTGATATCAAGGAAATCCAAGTCAAATTCTTCTTCATCTAAAAGAACAGTTAAAGTGTGAACAGGGCGGATGTATTCAAAGGTGTTGTTAGCCCAGTGCATGCTGACAGGGAAAGTCAGTGACTTCAAGACGTCTACTACACCTGGAACAATGGCTTCAACTGGTTGCCCCACTTCTTCCTTGGTAACATAGACATATTCTTCACCCTTGATTTCACGGAATTCAATATCTTCAACTGTCAAGCCTTTTCCACGGACAAATCCTTGAGCTGCTTTGGTGAAGTTTCCATCACTATCCAAGGCGATTTTCTTTGCTGGACCCTTGAAATCTTCTGTCAAATCAGACTGTTTGTCTGCAAGTCCAGTCACACGAACAGCCAAACGGCGTGGTGTTGAGAAAGTTTGAATGGCTTCAAAAGACAGGCGGTTTTCCTTGAGGAAGGCCACCATTTTTTCACCTAGTTGCTTTTCACTTGGAGTTACTACGTAGGCTGGTAACTCTTCAAGACCGAGTTCTACTAATAAGTTTTTTGTCATGTTTTTTCCTTTACATTTTCTTCAATCTTTTTTGATATGCACCTTAGGTACTGAGGACGTCGCTAACTAACTTTTGTGAGTCTGAATGGAAATCTAATGCAAAATTGATCAAGATTTCCAACAGTCTCATCAAAGTGGATTTAGCTGACTGATTTTTGAACCTAAGGTTTCAAAAATCCCCACATAACAGTACAGCGGTGCATATTCCTCTAGCAAGTCTTCGACTTGCCTTTAACGATTTTAGAGCACAGTATTACTTACTATTCTGCGTCTTCTGCTAGGAGTTTAGCTCGTGTTGCTTCATCCAATAGTGGGTAGCCTAAGCGTTTGCGTTCTGCAACAAAGGTTTTAGCTACGACACGGGCCAGGTTACGGATACGGGCGATATAGCCTGCGCGCTCCGTTACAGATACGGCACCACGCGCATCAAGTAGGTTAAATGTGTGTGAACATTTGAGAACATAGTCATAGGCAGGGTGAACCAAGCCCTCTTCCAAGGCGCGCCCAGCTTCTTTTTCAAACTTATCAAAGTTTTCCAGCAACATCTCTTGGTCCGAAATTTCAAATGAATATTTTGAATGCTCGTACTCAGGCTGGATGAAGATTTCTCCGTATTTAACACCATCGGCCCACTCGATATCATAGACAGAATCTACTTCCTGAATATAAGAAGCCAAGCGTTCCAAACCATAAGTAACTTCCGCAGTCACAGGCCCAGTTGCCAATCCACCGACTTGTTGGAAATAAGTGAACTGGGTGATTTCCATGCCATCAAGCCAAACTTCCCAACCAAGTCCAGCTGAACCGGTTGATGGATTTTCCCAGTTGTCCTCAACGAAACGAATATCGTGCTCCAAAGGATTGATACCCAATTTTTCCAAAGACTCAAGGTAAAGCTCTTGGATATTTGATGGAGAAGGCTTCATGACCACTTGGAATTGGTGGTGTTGGTAAAGACGGTTAGGGTTTTCCCCATAACGACCGTCAGCAGGACGACGTGATGGCTCTACATAAGCCGCATTCCATGGCTCAGGCCCGATAGCACGAAGGAAAGTGTACGGACTCATGGTTCCCGCACCTTTTTCATTGTCATAAGCCTGCATGAGCATACAACCTTGGTCATTCCAAAATTGTTGCAAAGTCAAAATAATTTCTTGAAATGTTAATTTCTTAGACATTGAATACTCCTTAATAAAAAATGATTTCTTGCGACACGAGTCTGCCTCGTCGATTATACGAGGCAAGACGAGTTAGTACTGCGTCTAGTCTAGCTCAGCACCCTAGTGCTGAGCGTAGGGCAGTCCGACTGTAAGGAGGTCTCTGCCACTGAAACAGTGAAAAGTTAATTTCTTAGACATTGAATACTCCTTAATTGATATGATTTTTTTAATTCTATTTTAGAGAATAGGAATTTTAATTATTTAAAAAACTATATTTGGTTGACTAGGTAAATCAATAGCTTCATAGTTGAGGAATTTTGTTAAAATTCTTGTTGATTCATCTGATGAGAACAGTGAATCAAACTTAACATATTTTGGTAGTGTTTTTTTAAAAGATGTTTTTTTCTTATTCTTTCCGTAACATAGTACCACTTCCTTTAAATCCATAAACAAGATATAACTTTTAGCATCTTTAATCTTTCTATCTACATAATTATTAAACTCCTTTGAAATTTTTTCACCGTGTTTTAGGTGAAAATTTCCATCATCAAAAGAAATATCTAAACGTAGTTTATTTTGAAGATTACTTGTTAAGAAGTCAACTATTTTATTTTTTAGTTCACTCATACTTCTATGATGATAAAGAGCTATATTCTCAATAGAATAATAATTTATTTTAAAAAGATTATCATGTTCAATCGAATCATTAAAATCTCCGTCAACAATTCCTACAACATTCACATTTCCTGTGTTAATTACTCGTTTTCTAACTTGATCACACGACATTCCCTCAGGATATACCGTTGTTTGTGGTGTTATATAACAAGAATAAAACTCTGGATCTTCTGCGTAAATCATTAACTTATCTTGACCAATTAATTTTTCTGCTCCATCTAAGTATTCAGATTTATTTATATCAAAAGTATACATACTATAACTCCACTAAATCAAATTCCATACTTTCACATGATTTAAAAACAAAGGGGGCGTGTGTTGCTATTATTACTACTTTCTCATCCAGTATTTCAACTAAATCGTTCATTATTTTACTTTGATAATTTAATGATAAAGAAATTTCTGGTTCATCAATTAATAACAAATCCTCAGAGCTATAAACACAATTCAATAACAATGTTAATAAACGACGTTCACCAGATGATAGTTGGCACAAATCTAGTTTATCACCACCCTTCTTAGCTAATAGTTCATTCCCTTCAAACTTCAAAGTAATATTAGCATATTTTTTAATAATTTTATTAACTTCTTTAAGATTATTAAAAATGCTTTTTAATTTACTTTCTTTAACCTCTATATTTTTTTCATTATCTCCATTCATTTGTTTAATTAGTTTACTAACATATTGATTTACAATTAATGTTTTTGCTTCTAAAAATTCCTGAATCACTTCTTCTTTTATTTTATCCAACTCATCAAAATCTGGAGAAATATATTTGACCTTCCTGTTTAATTTTGATAATAAAAAACTCTTGTATGCGTCAAAAAATTCCCTTCTTCGATGATTATAATCCTCATTATCAAATTTAAAATCAGCGAAGCGACGATTTAGAAAAGAAATAATCCTCTCTGCTTGCCACACCTGAGAAATCAGTTCTCTATTATGAAAATTGCCTATTTCAAATGATGTTTTTACCTCAAGAATAAGAGTTTCTGATTCTTTCAAAAATTGTGTCAAGTATCTTCCTTTATCAGCTTTTAAATCCTTGTCCAATAAATGCTTTATTTTTTTCCTAAGCATTCTAAATCTATTTACTGGGAAAAATGGAATTGTTTTATTATTTTTGACTATATCTTCACTTATTACTAAAAAATCTAAAAATGCAGGTGTGTTTTTTTCTATAAATTCATTGTAAATACTATTTACTTCCTTACCTTTATCACTAAGTAAGTCTAGGAAAGATTCCTCCTCTATGTGGATATTCTCTACATTAAATTGTTCAAACAAATCAACAACCCTATTTTTAGTTCTTTCTTCATCAGATAAATCTTTAAGAAGTTTCAGTACTCTAGTTTTACCTGTTCCATTAAAACCAAATAAAACGCTATTCTTATCTATATCAAGCTTAATAGAATTATCATTATCTCGAAACTTAAAAGTTAAATCCATATTACTTACCCCAATTTATTCATTATCAAATTCAAAAAAACCGAATTTCAACACCCAAGCCTTACGACTAGGGGCGTCAGAAACGCGGTTCCACCCTAATTTATTACTTCATTGTTTTTAAAAACACGACAGAAAGCGCCAGTTTCTTAGCTTGTTCTACTTGGCTCCCACTACCCCAAGCTCGCTTGAAGAACGCCATAAGACTTTCTTTCCTAGCTAGTATTATAGCAGATTTTCTAGCTAGTGTAAACCAAAAATGAGTCTGAAAACAAAGTTCCAGACTCATTTATTAGTAAAGCTTCAGAAACTCCTGTTTAAGGATGTCTTTTCGCTTTTGGTTTTTTGCCATGTAGATTTCTCTTGGCTTGTTTCAATGCTGTAATGGCATCTTTGACATCTTCTTGGCTCGCTCCTGGATCTTTAAGGAGTTCCTGTGCCTCTTTAAAAGTTAAAAGATAAGCTGCTTTTTCTTTCTTGTCTGCATAGATAAATCTCGCGTTCTTTTCTTGGAAAAGGCGTTCATCTTTGACCAGTTTCTTCAGACTAGAGAAGTCTGTTGCCTTGCCATTCAGTTTGCTTTTAGCTATTGCTAGGGCAATGAGAGATTGGTCAATTTGATCCTGTTTAACTTTAGGATCCACAGCTAGTAAGGCGATTTCTTGGAAGGCACGATCATAAGCTCGACGTACTTTTTCCTTGGCATTCGCATATCGTCCAGTTTTAGTCGTTGCATAGTAAGCTTTCATAGCTTCTTTCAAGGCTGTAACGTTCGAATCTTTTCCATCCAAAGCTTTACCAGCAGCCTCAAGACTAGCGAGAACGCCATCAATCAATTCTTGCTTTAATTTGCTTGACAAGGCTGACTGTGCCACTTGGAAAGCTCGGTCATAAGCTTTTCTCTTATCCGCACTACTATTAAAGTAACGAGACGTTTCTACCAGTTCTTTTTGTTGATTTACCGCAGCAATCAAGGCCAACTTAGACACAACAGATAGACGCAAAGCATTATTTCGACCTGGCTGAACGAGCAAGGAAACGAGATCTTCAAGGAGTTCATATCCAGTTGGCAAGGTGACTTGTACAGTATAACGACCTGTAGCAACTTTCTTACCAAAGGCGTAATGACCGTATTTTTCAGCAGGAAGAGTGATACTTGTACCATCTTCACCTTTCAAAACCACAGTAGTCGTCTTTGGAACGGCTTTATTGAAAGAAACAGACACTGGTGCATATTCTAGGAGATTTGCTAGGAAGGTAATGGTTTGGAAACTATTTTCTTCCGTCAAGTCAAACTCTTGGGACAAGGCACTGATAAATTTCAATTCTGTTCGGTCATAACTGAAAATTTCTGCTGTATAATGACCAAATTGTAAGAAATGAATCGCTTTTGTCTTGTCAACATCAACATATTGTCCCTTGCTATTTTTGATTCGATAGACGTAGAGGGTATCAATATCCTGGTTTGTTTTTGCATCCTTCAAGGCAATTTTCACTCGACCACTATTTTGATCGCGGACAAGTTCGGCAAGTGAGATATAGTCTACATTTCCTGCATAGTCCTCAACAAGATAGTAAATATTAGCCTTGTCAACATTCTTAGGAAGTGTATAACTACCGTCAGCATTGGCCTTAATCAGATGGGTGTTCTCAAGCGCACGGGTTCCAGACTGGTCTTTCTCAGATAGAACCATGGTCCCTTTCTGGTCAAATGGTGTGATATAGAAGACTTTTTCTGAAAGGATACCGCCTTGACCCACATCTTTTGGTTTGCGAGCTACGAATTCTTGGTTTCCATCTTTAAAGCGAATATAACCACTTGTAATGACAGGTTTTTGAGTATCAATCTGAATTTTAAAGGTCGTGTATTGTTCTTTAGCTCCTGGAACGTCTGGTGTATAACTGATAACATAGTCATATAAACCATCTGCAACAGTATTGCCATCAAAATCCTGACCTCTCCAAGCGGTATTATCTAGAATATAACTCTTCAGATTTCTACTGTCTCCATCAAAGTAATTCTTGCGAAGATCCTTTGCATCGCCCTCCCAAATAGGATGTTCATGCTTGGTATCCGTAGCCGCATAAACTGTAGCCCTAAGATTTACAAGATTTCTCAAAGCAACCGTTTTGTATTCAACTAGGTCTTTGTTCCCATCATCGTTTGGAGAAATAGCAATACGGACATTCCCTTTTTCGTCCAACTGAAGAACATGCTTACCTTCAGCATTTTGTTCGATTCCAAGAACGGTAATTCGGCGTCCTTGGCGTTGACCTTTAGACACTAGAAGGTCATTTTGCAAGGTAGCTAGATAGGTAGCATCATTAGAGTAGTTAACGGCAGGATTTTCCTTGTCTACTTCCGTGTAAAATCCATTTTTCCCTTCTCGGACAAGATTGTAAATTGGTTTTTCGACAGCGGGGAGATTTTGGAATTCACCTCGGAAGCCCATAAATGCAAGACTTACAATATCCCCATCATCTGCTGGATCTACAAAGCGAACAAAACCTTCAAGGAAATAGCCATTTGGCATTTGTTTGCTGAGTTCAGCAGCAAATTTTCGAGCATCCACTTTAACAGTGACTGTTTGACTGCTGTGGGCTTTGACTGTCACTTCAGGCCAGACTGTCTCCGTTAGTTTTCGAGGTCGAAGGGTGAATTTTCCATCTTGAACCTCGTCTGTATTGGTATTCACTACCATCTTGAGAGTGCGGTCAGTATCTGAAATATTGTGTACAGTGACCTTGAAAGTAAATTGATCTCCAACATTTCCTAAAGTCACACTTGGATAGCCATTTTCACCCGTTACATAGAGGTCTGTTGACACTGCAGCAGCAGTATCCACAATCCCAGAACCCTGCTGACGAGGAGAGGTATAAGTGCCTGTGTCCTTATTAACATGTGGTTTTGCAGTTGACATGATCAAGGCCTTGACAGTCTCTGATACTTGCTCAGGAGTCAATTCTGGATGGTTTTTTTGAAGGTATTCCTTAACCAGAACTGCAACACCCGTAACGTGAGGAGCCGCCATACTGGTTCCGCTGATACTACCATAGGTGTTGTCATTAAAGGATGAGTAAATATTGCCGCCAGGAGCTGTCACGTCCGGTTTCAATTGTCCATCGGTAGTCACTCCCCAACTTGAAAAGTCAGATAGCTGATTGGCTACATCAGAAGGGCGATTATCCATCTTGTCATTAAAAACAATCTTATATTTTCCTGATTTTAAGGCTTCACCATACTGTTTAGAAATAAATACAGAAGGAATTTTCTTTGCTTCATCATCAATAGACATATTGATGTTTGCGCCCTCTACATTATTGTAGATCAATGCACCAACTGCACCGTGTTTTCGTGCATTTTTGATCTTCTCTGAAAAATTCATAGCTCCACGCTGAATGAGGGCAAGTTTCCCAGTTAAATCCAACTTCGCAAAGTCTTCTTCACGACCTAACCCTGCTTCGACGTATTCGTACTCTTTTCCTTTTTCAAAGTCCTTATCTGCTTCAGGTTGATTATAATCAAATTTTCCGTTATGAAGACCGGCATTTCCCTCTAGACCTTTAACTTCAAAAACGGCTGTTGTCAATGTTTTATTGTTGACAGAAGCAACTGAAATCGAATCCTCAACAGTGGATGGATTTCCAACCAAGCCATAGTCTGGGTTTTCGGCTAGCGGTTTTGAATAACCATTTCCGAATGTATTGCTATTTCCTGCTGAGATAAGAACAGACACTCCCTTGGCACGAGCCCGTTTGATGGCATCCACAATATCAGAACCAGCATCCACCATCGAACCAGTGCTAGATCCCAAACTCATATTAATGGCATCTGCTCCCAAGGCAACCGCGTCATCAATCGCTTTTACATAAAGGGCAGAACCAGTCGTTCTCTGACGATCTGAAAAGACTCGCATAAACATGACTTGCGCTTCTGGGGCTACACCATAAACTTTTTCGCCATTCGGGGCTTCTTTATCAGGATTTCCAGCAGCAATCCCTGTTACGTGCATCCCATGAGAAGTTCTTTCTGCTTCTTTGATCTTATCCGTTCCATCAAAGTAGTCATAGGCATAGACAACCTTATCACTATACCATTTACCGTAGTCAATTCCAGCAGCCTTTTTAGCTGCTTCGATGGCTTCCTTGTTTTTAAATTTTGCTTTTGACGGATCTGAAATTCGAAGAACCTCATGATTCAAATCAAGTCCAGAGTCAATAATGGCAACAACGGTCCCCGTCCCCTTGTAACCAGCCTTCCAAGTTTTCGGTACTGTGATGATATCATTACTTGAAAGACTATTGGGTTTTGCAGACTCAGCTTTTTCTGGTTCTTTTTCAGTAGTTGCTGTTTCTCCAGTAGTTTTAGGAGCTGTCGTTGCTTTAGCCTCTTTGTTCTCTATGTTAGAAGCCTTCTCAGTAGCAGGCGCTGTACTGGTATCGACTGTTGTTTCTTTTTGGACGACACCTTGATTTTCTTCTTTTGCAACTGCGCTATCTTTTCCTGATTCTTGGGCTTCAGCAGTTTTATCAACCGGAGCATCTACCTTAGCATCTTGTTTACTAGCATCCTCTTTAGAAGTTTCAACTTCTTGTTTCTCTCCAACTACTGGTGCTATCCCATTAGTATTGGTTTGGTCAGTTGAAGAGTTTGAGTGTTTATCGTCTTTTAGCTCTGTCTTGATTGCCTCAGTTTGAGCTTGATTTTCACCTGTACTCTGCTCATTGGCACTGACTTGACTTGCTCCAAAAACCAAAGCAGTTCCCAATAAAACTGAAGCAAGACCAAATTTGTATTTCCTTAATGAAAAACGTTGTCGTCTATTCATAAATAATCTCCTTTTTCTTTAAAGTATACCTATTATAACGCAAATAATCCTAAATTTTCATAAAAATCTGAATTGTCACAAAAATGTAATATTTACGTATATATCTTACTTATTTAATTTTATCATTCGTGTTATTTGCTCCATCAAACCAATGTTTTCTAAATTCGTTCCTATATTTCAATCCATGAAATTATTTCATTATACAAACAATCTAGTTTTTTTATACACAAAAAGACTAGGATTTAAAATTCCTAGTCTTTGTTATTTCAGTATAAATAGATTTCACAAACTAAAAATCCATCTCATCCACACGAGGAGCACCCGAAGTCACTGAAATTGTCTTTAAGACTTCTCGCTCGTCTCTGCTGAGTTCAATTCCAAAACAGTCAAGATTGCTCTGGATGCGAGAGGCTGTCACTGACTTAGGTAGGGGTAAAAATCCTTCTGCCAAGCTCCAAGCCAAGGCGATTTGAGCCACTGATTTCCCATGCTTATCAGCAATTTCTTGGACTTCTTTCTGTTCAAACAACTCTTCTTGGCCAAAAGGTCCCCATGCCTCTAGAAGAATGCCTTTCTCTCTACAGTAGTCAACCACTTCCTCTTGATAAACTCCTGGTGCCAAGCGTACCTGATTGACCGCCGGGATGATTCTTGCTGTCTCAAGTAAGGCATCCAAATGATGAGGAAGGAAATTACTAACGCCGATAGCACGGATTTTGCCTTCTTGGTAAAGATCCTCCATCGCTCTCCAGACATCGGCATTGCGAGTTTTCCATGCCTCATTTTCTCTTAGTGGTTTTGGATTTGGCCAATGGATAAGGTACAAATCTAGATAATCCAATCCCAGTTTTTCCATTGATTCTTCAAATGCTTGGCGAGTTTCATCATAGCTGTGATTGGTATTCCAGAGTTTGGTCGTTACAAAAATTTCTTGTCTTGGAATACCGCTATCTCGAATAGCACGACCAACACTTTCCTCATTTTTATAGATAGCTGCAGTATCGATATGACGATAACCAGCCTTTAAGGCTTCTAAAACGGCTTGGTAGGCCACCTCTCCATTTTCGGCTTTCCATGTTCCAAATCCTAGTACAGGAATTGAAACTCCATTATTAAGGGTATAAGATTTCATCGTTTTTCCTTTCTATGTGAAGAAAATCTAAAGAAACAAAATCCTGATTATCAGAACACTTGCCCCTTTAGATTTTAACAATTATTGATCACGATCGTAATAGATCTCGTGAGCCTTCAAGCGAGAATTGAGCAATTCAGGAACGGTCACAAATGTATACCCTTCACCCTTTAAATACTCAATGACACTTGGTAGAGAATTAACTGAAGGACCATGGATATCATGCATGAGGATGATAGAACCATTGCGAACCTGACGTTGAATCTCTGTCAAAATGGCTGTCTCATTTTTACTCTTCCAGTCCAAACTATCCACATCCCACATGATGAAGCTTAAATCAAGACCATTTCGAATATCATCAGTGATAGCACCGTAAGGTGGGCGCATCAGTTTAGAGCTTGATCCTAAAACTTGAGTTAACAAATCTTCTGTATCAGTGATTTGCTTTTTAGCATCTTCGAGCGAAAGTTGTGAAAGAACGGGATGACTCCAGCTGTGGTTTCCTACAACATGACCTTCTGATTTCATTCGTTTTAGAAGATTTTCATTACCTGCAATGTTTTTACCAAGTACAAAGAAGGTTGCTTTTACACCATATTTAGCTAAAGTATCCAAAGCCTGCGTGGTTGTAGTAGGATTTGGACCATCGTCAAAGGTTAAGGCTACAACCTTTTTATTTTTCTTAGCAAAGTATGCTTGGTAAAGTTCAGCATCCTTTTCTAATAGATAAGAGGACTCAATGACATCAAAGAAACTAGATATTGGCAAAGCAATTTCCTCAACAGTCTCTCCAGCATTAGCAGGATAAAGGATGATTTGACTATCCTTATAATCAAAACTCCAAGATGTCAATTCTTGGTCTGTGAAGCTCTTTATAACTTGATCAATTTTTGCCTGGTCAAGTTTCTTATCTGCTAGAGTTGATTTGATTTGAGTCAGTAAGAGTTCCTTAGCCTTGCTTGCATCTTTGAAAAGTCTACCGAGGTCAAAATCTTTCCCATCTTCAGTCAAGAAAATTTTCCCTAAAGAAGTCTTTTCTTTTTCTTCAACCTTTGATGCAGACAAATCGTAGACTTGCTTGCTGATATTTCGAGAAACAACTCCCTTTAAGACTGGATCCAACTGCTCGGTATAATAAAAGACCAAATCCTCTTTATCTTCCAGCTTTTCTTTGATATCCTGGTTGATTTTTTCTCTAACAGACGCAATGACTTCCTCTCCTTGCATAGGGTAGTAGGCAATCACCTCAGCTTGACCTTTTCGAAAATGGTCCTTCTGACTACCAGAGTTGAATTGCTGGTCCTTTTCGCTTTTTAGCGCTTCAATTTTTTGTTCGTAAGATTGCTTTTGTAGTAGCTTATAACCAATAGCACTCCCTAATAGAATCGTAGCAACTCCTAAGATTCCAACAAGGGAAAGCAATAGCCTTCTCGTTTTATCGTGAGAAACACGTTTCGCTCTATTTTTTTTCATATTTCCATCATATCAAATCGAGGCTATTATTTCAATGATAAACAGGGATTCTGTCTTTTTTTAGGAAAATAAAAAAGCTTAGAAATCTTCTAAGCTTCTATTTTTAAAAACGAATCGCTTCACGTGTTTTCTCATATGAAGTTACAAAACGGTTTGTAACCCCTGGTTCAGCAACTTCCAAGGCTTGTGAAATTTTTTCAAATGACGCCTGATAGTCAAACTCTTTTTCAAAAATTTCAAGCGCTTCGTTGAAGGCCTCTTGGATACGTTCATCGAATGAACGGTAACGGTTTGAGTATTGCAAGAGTTGCTCCGTCAAGGTTGCATATTGAACGATATCATAGGTTTCTGTTTCAAGTGCTTCCATATCATTTGTTGCAATTTCAAGAATTCGTTTAACCGATTCAATATTCACTTGTGGTTGTTCTAACTCTGCCATCAGATCTTCTGTGTTATGACTTGCAGTAAAGAAAAGTTTCAAGAAACTTTGAGGAATACCTGGCAAGTTTCTCTTCTCCATGTAACGTTTGATAGTATGCAAACGGTTCACATAGACATTTGCTTTTTGGCGAGCATTGAGGTCGTCTTTTTCAATTTGCGCAAGTCGTTCGCTAACAGAGATTTGCTCATCCTCTATATCCTTGAGGTTGCTTTGAAGCATTTCCAACTGTTCTTCAAGAGCAGAGTAGGCTTGTGTTGACTCACCTTGATCCTCTGTCACTTCCATGATTGCTGTATCAAGTGCAGCCAATTCTGCTTGAAGACGACGAACATGATTGCCATCGCTTTCAGGAAGAAGGTAGGTTTTAGTCAAGCGTTCAAGATCTTGAACAAGCACCTGATTATTTTCTTTCAAGTGGTTGAGATAAGTTGGTAATGTAGCAAGAAGACTTTCAACTACTTTTTGAGCTGCAATTTCACGAGTGAAGATATCATAAAGTGCGTTGATTTCTTCTTGGATGCGATTATTTTCATACTCTGCATTGTCCAATTCCAACTGACGAATATTTTCTTGATTATTTTTCAAAGACTCATGCAAAAGTTGGAAACGAGACTCGATATCTGTTTCTGTAAAGTGGTAGTTGGCATCCAACAGCTTGCGATAGCCTTCTTCCAAATCTGCCAATTGGTCTGGCAATTCCTTTGTCAAGGTTTCAACAAGAGCTGGAATTCGCTCAACGATGTGTGTCAAAGCAAGAATATGATTTTCAGTTGAATCAAGAATTGCTGCCGCTTCAACCGGGTCACCTGATGAATTTAGGGTAACAAATTGAGAGAATTCAGATTGGATGTTTTCCAATTGTTTCTCAATCTCAGGAAGGGCCTTACCATATTTCTCCGAATCTTCTGCAACGGTATGTTGAAGGGATTCAAACAAGTCCAAGGCATGAAGGACACGACCACTATTCTTAGATTCTTGTTTTTCAAGTTCAGAAAGGGCATTGCGAATAGCTGCAATATCTTCTTCAATCAAGCCGATTTGGCTTTCAATTTGATCAATCTTGTGTGTTGCTTTAAAGAAACGGAAAGAATTGTTGTAGCTTTCAGCTTCAAAGAGATGGTTTTCAATATCAGCAAATGAGTTAAGTGATAAATCGACCCATTTTTGATTCCATTCACGGAAGGTTACCTGACTTTGACCAATCAAGTGCATGTTTTTAACGGCTTCAACCTCATCATTAACTGGAAGGTTGTAGAGTTCTTCTTTTCTTTCTTCAAGGGCCGTTAATCTACTTACATTACGCTTACGTAAAAAGATAACTGCTACATAAGCTAGGATCAAAATGACTGCAATCGCAACCATTAGATAAATTAGTTGTCCATTAGACATATCAAACTCCTTTTATACTAGAAACAATCGTAATGATTATATCATATTTTTTAAACCAAGGGAACTATTTCCCACAATTTTTAGACGTCAAGTGTACTATAAACAGCGTTTTCTTCAATAAATTCGCGACGAGGTTCTACTCGATCCCCCATCAACATATCAAAGATCTTATCTGCTTCGGCAGCATCATCTACTGAAACACGCGCCATCAAGCGATGTTCTGGATCCATGGTTGTTTCCCACAATTGGTGGTCATCCATTTCTCCTAAACCTTTATAACGTTGGATGGTTGGTTTTGAACGCCCTTCACTATGACGTGCTAAGGCTTCTTGGAGTTTAATTTCTTGATCCGCACCTGGCTGGATGTATTCTTTAATCTCACTTCCAACTTTTACTCCGTAAATTGGCGGTTGGGCAATGTAGACATATCCAGCTTCTAGAATTGGTTTCATATAGCGGTAAATCAAAGTCAGTAAGAGGGTTCGAATGTGGGCTCCATCAACATCGGCATCGGTCATCAAAACGAGTTTTTGGTAACGAGCCTTAGTGACATCAAATTCTGCCCCAAAACCTGTTCCCATGGCTGTGAAAAGGCTCCGAATTTCTTCGTTGGCAAGAATTTTATCCATGCTGGCTTTTTCAACGTTCAAGATCTTACCACGAATTGGCAAGATAGCTTGGAATTCACGGTTACGACCAGATTTAGCTGATCCACCAGCTGAGTCTCCCTCAACGATGAAGAGTTCGGTTTCGGCAGGGTTATTTGAAGAACAGTCTGCTAATTTCCCTGGAAGATTAGAAATTTCCAAGCCAGATTTCTTGCGAGTGACTTCACGCGCACGCTTGGCAGCTACACGAGCCTTGGCAGCCAAAATCCCTTTTTCCACGATGCGCTTGGCAATCTGTGGATTCTCCATGAGGAAATCAGAAAAGGCATCGCTAAAGAGGCGGTTGGTAATCTTAACCACTTCGCTATTTCCCAATTTGGTCTTGGTTTGTCCTTCAAACTGCGGATTTGGATGCTTGACAGAGATCACAGCAGTCAAACCTTCACGAACATCTTCCCCTGTCAGGTTGTCTTCATTGTCTTTTAGCAGTTTATTCTTGCGGGCATAATCGTTGATAACACGAGTCAGAGCCGTACGGAAACCTTGCTCATGTGTTCCACCTTCATGGGTATGAATATTATTGGCGAAACTCATGACGTTTTCGTGGTAACCGGTTGTGTACTGCATGGCTACTTCAACTGTGATATCATCCATCTCACCGTCTGTGTAGATTGGTGTATCAAAGATAACATCCTTATTCTCGTTGATATACTCAACGTAGCTAGCAATTCCACCTTCATAGTGATAATGCTTGGTTTGTTCGAGACCTTCACGCTTGTCTGTAATTGAAATTCGAAGGCCTCGGTTCAAAAAGGCTAATTCTTGAACACGTTTGTTTAATTTTTCAAAGTCAAAAGTCGTTGTTTCTGTAAAAATCTCTGGGTCTGGTGTGAAGTGAACTGTTGTTCCTGTTTTATCTGTATCTCCAACGACCTCAAGATCAGCAACAACATGACCACGACGGTATTCTTGGTAATGAATTTTGCCGTTTTTGTGAACATGAACATCTAGTTGCGTTGAAAGAGCGTTTACTACTGATGAACCTACACCGTGCAATCCACCTGAAACCTTGTATCCGCCACCGCCGAATTTTCCTCCAGCGTGAAGAACTGTAAAGACGGTCTCAACAGCGGGACGTCCTGTTTTTTCCTGAATATCAACAGGAATTCCACGCCCATCATCCACAACGGTGATGGAGTTATCTGGCTCTATAAAGACTTGGATATGACTGGCAAATCCAGCTAGAGCTTCGTCAATTGAGTTATCAACGATTTCCCATACTAGATGGTGAAGACCTTCTTTTGAAGTCGATCCAATATACATACCTGGACGCATACGAACAGCTTCAAGTCCCTCCAAAACTTGAATTTGACTGGCATCATAATCCTGTGCCTGTTGATTTTTGATTTCTTCTGTCATTTTTTCCCTTTTCTTACATGTCTATTGCTTGTCTCAATGTCGCAACGTTATTAAAAAGATAGGCATCTAAGCCAGCAGCTTTACCTGCTTCTACATCAATATTTCTGTCACCAATGACCAAACCAGATGTAATATGATATTTATCACGTAAATAAATCATGGACTCAGGATCTGGTTTCCGTTTAAAGCCAGAACTGGCAGTAACTACCTCGGTGAAGTAGTTCGCTATCTGGGTCTTAGCAAGAAGTTCTAGAACTTGATCATTTCTATGAGAAACCAAGAAATGGCGGCCACCCTTGTCCGAAATGCCTTTGAGTAATTCTGGAATTCCCTCAAACAAAACTGGATGTTCTAGCTCACGCGCTTCATTTTCTTTGTAGTTCTCTAAAAAATCCTCGATATCTGGTGCAAACTTCTCGATGGCAAAAGCTGTTGAAACCTTCAAAGCTTCGTAAACACGGTCGTGTTCTTGCTCTATTCCATATTGGGCTAAGGTTTCTACAAAGGCTGCTGTAGAAGTCTCATAATTATCCAATAGGGTACCACCTAAATCCCATATATAGTCGTGATATTTCATACCCCTCATTATACCATTTTTTTATGAAAAAAGCGATGATTTCCTAGATTTTTCCAAGTAAAAAACGAGAGCCGAACTCTCGTTTTACTGTTGATTTCCAAAGACATCTCGATAGAGCATGCCGTCTCGTAAACTTTCGGCATCTCCTCCCAATTGCTCTACCAACTCATAGGCAAAGGCAAGGGCAGTTGACGGTCCTCGGCTAGTTGTTAGATTGCCATCCACAACTACTGTTTCCTTTCGGTAAATTCCATCACTGATGTTCTCCTGAACACCGTCATAACAGGTGAAGTGTTTGTCTTTCAGGACACCTGCTTGATGGAGGGCGATTGGAGCTGCACAGATGGCAGCAATTTTCTTTCCTGCTTGATTAAAGGCTTTAATCTCAGAAATGAGGGCTGGATTATCCCGTAGGTGAGCTGAGCCTGGCATACCACCTGGAAGAACGACCAAGTCATAGTCGGACAAATCGCCATCAAAAACACGATCAGCTTTGACCTGAATGCCATGCGATCCTGTCACCTGCTCTTCAAATCCTACCATATCACAAGAAATGTTTGCTCGACGCAAGACATCGACTACTGTCAAGGCTTCAATTTCTTCAAAACCCTGGGCTAAAATAACTGCTACTTTTGCCATAGTGGCCTCCTTATTTGATTTGTTTTAGGACAACTTTCTTTCGTTTGAATGGAACTTTTCCACTTTTCTCTTCTGCTAGATTGGTCTGGTAACTCATAGACAAGAGGAGACCGACACCGATGAGGTTACTAATAATTGCGGATCCCCCTTGAGAAATGAAAGGCAGAGGAATCCCTGTCAAAGGAAGTAAGCCTGTCACGGCACCGATATTTTCAAAGATATGGAAGAGCAACATCATGATAAAACCAGTCGAAATGTAGGTGTAGAACTGGTTATTTGACCTGAGCGTAATCTTCAACATACGGTAGATGAGAAGCAAGTATAAAGCAACCACAAAGACTGAACCAATAAAGCCAAAATCTTCAGCAATTACGGTGAAAATCATATCACTCTCACGTACTGGAATGAGGAGATTGGACACATTGAAACCTTGTCCAAACAAGCCGCCACTTCCAATCGCAATTTGTCCCTGCGCCTGTTGATAAGTCGTTGTTTGCGCAAAGTCAAAGGGATTGAGCCAAGCCAAAATGCGGTTGATCTGGTAAGTTGGCATCCCAATCTGATGCAAGAAGGCACGTCCATCCTTGCTTATAAAGATGGCCATGAAGCCTGCAACAGCAGTCATTCCTGTCGCAAAAACAGGAATGATAATCTTCCACGAAACACCTGAAAGGAGAACCATACCGGAAAAAATAGCTACAAAGACCAAGGCAGTCCCCAAGTCACTTTGTAGGGCTAAGAGGATCAAGACTGGTATGGTAAAGGCGATCATCCAACCAATCAATAGGAAATCCAAGGGAATAGTCCGTCGCCATTCCTTGTGTTTTTGAGTGAATCTTACAATGGCTCGAGCCAACATCAAGATATAGGAAATCTTCATGAATTCCGATGGCTGGAAAAGTGTCGTTCCACCAATTGATACCCAGTTCTTGGCACCTGTTGACGCTACAAGATTTGGATTGTAGAAAACAAGAGGGAGGACCATTAAAGCTAGCCCTAGACCATAAAGATAGGGAGTCACCTTCCATAAAAACTCGGTATTAAAGAACATGACCACAAAACCAATGACAAGGCCCAAGGAAATCCAAGCGATTTGCTGACCTAGAATTGGTAATACATTATTTGGATAGTCATGACTAACTGCTATATAAATGGCCACTACTCCAATCACCAGTAAACAAAACACTGGTAGGAGGAGGCTATAATCGACTCGAGAGTCGAAGGAACGTTTCATATTTTTTACCTTTTCTCTTTCTGGGATTTTTCTTTCATTCTATTGCGACGAGATTGGAGAAAATCAGCTACAGCAGGCTCTAGCTGGTCTCTAGAAAGAACCTGAACAACCCTTTCTTTTGACAAGGCTTGAGCAATTTGTTTGCCGTAACGCTTGCTGACAACTCGACTGTCTAAGATTACAGCAACCGAACCTTGGTTGGGCCGTCTAACAGTACGACCAAAGGCTTGTTTTAGCCGAATGATCGCCATAGGTAACTGATAATCATAGAAAGGATTTTTCCCTTCTTGACGCAGTTCCTGGTTTAATTTTTTGGTTAACGGTTCTTGGGGATTTTGGAAAGGCAATCTCGGAATCACTTGGATTACGCAAGGATGGGTTGAAAAATCAACCCCTTCCCAGAAACTACCTGTTCCAAGCAAGATCTGGCGTTCGCCTTTTTCAAAACGTTTTTTCAGTTGGCTTGGTTCCCCATTTTTATACTGAGCTAGATGAGGTTGGTCGAACAAGTCTGAAACTGCCAGCAACATCTCTTTTGAGGTAAACAAGACCAATAAGGGTTCTTGAAAGGCCTGTAAGCTTCGAATGACAGAAGCCACTTCACTAGCATAGTCAAAAGGCGAAACTTCTGTCACAAGAGGAAAATCATTGACTAGAAAGACTTCTTGTTGCTCCTGTTTTGCTACATCAAGCCTAACAAGTGGAGCATCCGGAAATCCCAATAAATCTGCTAAGGAAACCCGATTGCTGATTTCAAGAGTGGCCGATACTCCTAGGAGCCTACAATCTTCTGGCAATAAGTCTTCTAGTATAAAGCGGCCTTTTTTGCTTGAACAAATCAAGACATCCTTGCTCGATTTTTCTTCTGTAGCAAGCCAAAATTCACGATCCGACGTGAAAAACTTTGCAATTTCTCGATACTCTGGAAGTGCTAACTCCGAAAAATGCTGGCGTAACTGTTCAAGAGAATCCAACCACTTTCCATTCGTAAGACCTGACTGATAGTACTCTATCAAGTAACGACATTCAAAAGCAATACTCTCAAGCAAGCGCTTCTGAACCAAATCTTCCTCTGACTCTAAGGACTTTTCAAGCTGGGTTACAAGATCCTCTAGGCGATAAGCCTGCTGAGCTAGATTTTCGAGAGCTAGTAGCATTTTTTGAGCTTCATCCAAAATCACTAAACGGTTGTCGACAAACTCTGGATTGTCTTCCAAACGAGTGACCAGATAGGCATGATTGGTCAGAAGAACACGACTGGTCTTGGCCTTTTCCTGCCCTCGTTTCCAAAAATCCTCTGTAGCAAATAAACTTTTCTTTGAAAGTTTGCCATCGTGGACTAGTTCTGGTAGAAAATGCTGATAGCGATAAAGTTGCCCGATTTCGTCCAAGTCACCAGTCTCTGTCTCTGTTAGCCAGATAAGCAGTTGCATTTTAAAGCGTGTGAATAGACGATTGGATTCCGGCCGATGGAGGACTTGGTGAAAAGCATCCAGTTTTAAATAATTTTGAGGCCCCTTGAGACTATGAATCTCCATATGGAAGACCTCTTTTAAACGCCGACCTTCTTCTTGCATGATTTGATTTTGAAGAATTTTGGTCGGAACACTCACTAGGATACCTGCTTGACTCTCCAAGTTCAAAGCTGGGAGGAGATAACCATAAGTCTTACCCAGTCCCGTTTGAGCTTGGATAAAGGAAGTCTGGTGTTCTTCCAATAAGTGCTCAACCTTCTCCGCAAAATCCAGCTGCTGTGGACGTTCCTCCAGCCCCAATAAAGAAATATTTTTAGCAAAATCTTTGGATAACTTTCGTGGGACTAAGGCTTTGCTTTCCTTTCTGAGGAAAAGCCCATGAAGCTCCATCAAGTCTGGCGAAGATAAGAGAGATTGTTGCTGGTAAACCTCCTCAATCAACAGATAACTTTCATAGAGAAGGTTGTCTGCAAGGTTTAACAAGCTTTCTAAAAGCCCTTTAGGTAACTCAAAAAGTTTTTGACGCATGTAAAGCAAGAGTTCAGCTGTTGCCTGAGCATCTGACAGGGCAGTATGGGCATGTTCCAGCTCAATGCCCAACTCTTGACAAAGGATACCTAAGTTATACTTTTCAAACTGAGGATACAGAACTTGGGCAAGCTCAACTGTATCCACCCGAGGTGTGCGCAATTCATATCCTTCAAAAAAGAGAAATTCTGCAAGAAGGTTGGCATCAAACTGTACATTGTGCGCAACAAAAATACCGTCCTTAACCAATTCAAAAATTTTTCCAGCCACCTGAGAAAACTCTGGTGCCGCAGCCAAACGCTGATCGGTCAGACCCGTTAATTCTTTGATATGAGAATCCAAAGGTTCGTGAGGATTGACATCAGTCGCATACTGATCGATGATTTCACCATTCTCAATCACCACAATACCTACTTGAATAATTTTTGCCTTGCTTCCGGTGCTGGTCGCCTCTAAATCAACGACTACATACCGATCATTTCTCGCATTCATCATTAAAAATTATATCAAAAAAAGCATGATTTGACACCCCTCAACTTTGATAACAATCTCGCTTTCCTTGCGAGTTTGAGTAAAAATCAAGACCTTAAAAGAGAGAATTTCACGCAAGTTCAGCAGTTGGTCGCTGGTTCTGAGGTATTTGAAAACTTTATCAACAAAGCTACATCAACATAAAAAGACAACCAAAATATTAGCTGCCTTTTTGAGATATTTTTATCATTGTTTTCGGAAGAGCTTTACTAATTTCGGTAGGCAAGACAAGGTAGTTTTCTTGAGCTAGTTCTTGCGCAATAGCTGAATGAAGGTGGGTTGCTACCACTACCCTCTGATAGAGACTGGCTTGGTCAAACTGACCTGCAAAACCTGCAATCATCCCAGCAAGTGTATCTCCCATTCCACCAGTTGCTTGATAGGGGCCTCCAACCTCTAACTGATAATATTCAGGCTGACCGACTTGCCAGATACGAGTTGCTGGACCCTTCTCGACTAGAATCGTTCCTTGAGGAAAAGCTGAAAGAGCTCTAGCAGTCGTCTCTGTATTTTGATGGTCAAGAACTATACCAGACAGTCTTTCCCATTCCTTTTGGTGGGGAGTTAGGATGAGCTGACTGGAAGGAAATGGTAACTGAACTTTTGCTAAGATGCCCAAAGCACCACCATCTACAATCAAAATCTGGTCTTTTCTAAGGCTGTCAAAGACCCTTCTTACGAGTTCTTCTCCGAATGCATCCTCTCGCAAACCCGGACCTAACAAGACAACTTCTGCCTTTACTAACTGTTCTTTTAACAATTGCTGGTCTTGAAGAGAAAATGCCATGGCCTCAGGTAAATGACTGTGCAGAGCAAGGATATTTTCCCTATCTGTTCCAACGGTCACCAATCCTGCCCCACTTTTGACAGCTGCCAAGGCAGCCATGATGATGGCTCCACCATAAGGATAGGTCCCACCAAGCAAGAGCAGACGGCCATAGTCTCCTTTATGACTGGTACGAGAACGTTCAATAATGACTTTTTCTAATAAAGCTTGATCAATCACTTTCATCGTTTTTTCCTCTCACTCCATTATACTACAAAAGGAGGCTTGAACCTCCTTCTACACTATTTTCCCTTAAATTCCGCAAAGGTCTGTAAGATTTTAGCAGCAACTTCTGGAGAAGGAGCTCCTTTTAGCTCTAACGTGTCATCTGCATATGGAGTAAGGCCGGCAAAATCTCCTATCTGGACAGAATAGAGAGACGTTTTAAACAATTCAATATCGTTTTGGTCATTTCCAAAAGCGATGAAGTTCTCCCCGCATAACTTTTCAACAGTTGTCGCCTTATGAGTATCCAAGGGGTTGACATAAAGGCACTTTTCATGCGCATGATAGGAGAGATGAGCCAGTCCCAGTCTTTCTAACTGACCAAGCAGATCATCAAGCAAATCCTCGTGATCGCCCATATAAACGACTACCTTAATCGGAGTACCTAAGTCCTCGAGTTTCTGATGACGAGCTACCTTTAGGGGATCCACACTGGAAATAAATGGAATCTTCTCTACAATCTGACCACTATAGTCAAAGCAATCATCTACAAAGAAAGGGAGATTATAAGTCTGGCAGTAATCCACTAGCGCCTGATAAACTCTAGCATCGAGATTCCTTTCGAAGATAGCCTTACCTAGATGATAGGCTACGCCACCATTCAACCCTATGACCAAGCGCTGACTGAGTTCAGAACCTAATAAACCCAAGCAATCCCGATAAGAGCGAGCTGAGGCAAACACAAGCTCATGTCCATAATCTTCAGCCTTTAAAAGAACCTGCTTAATCTCTTCATCTATGGTCATATAGTCAAAAGATAGCGTTCCATCTAGGTCAAATACGAATTTCATCTTCCTAGTCCTTGTTTAGTGTTCGAAGCGCTGCCTGATAGGTTTGCTCCATTAGCATGGTAATCGTCATAGGACCAACTCCACCAGGTACAGGTGTGATGTGGCTGGCAAGTGGTGCAACCGCATCATAATCAACATCTCCACAAAGCTTGCCATTTTCATCTCGGTTCATCCCAACGTCAATGACAACCGCTCCTGGTTTGACAAAGTCAGCAGTCACAAACTTAGCGCGACCGATTGCAACCACAAGAATATCCGCCTTAGCAGCCACCTTGGCAAGGTGATGGGTGCGTGAGTGGGTCAAAGTCACAGTCGCATTCTTAGCCAAAAGAAGCTGAGCCATTGGTTTCCCAACGATATTCGAACGACCGATAACAACCGCATTTTTACCTTCCAAGTCAATCCCATACTCATGAAACATTTCCATAATTCCTGCAGGTGTCGAAGGAATCATAACCGGATGACCAGACCAGAGACGCCCCATGTTTAGGGGGTGGAAACCATCCACATCTTTTTCGGGGTCAATAGCTAATAAAACTGCCTCTTCGTCAATATGTTTTGGCAAAGGTAACTGGACCAAAATCCCATGCCAAGCTGAATCTTGATTGTATTTGGCAATCAAGTCTAACAATTCCGCTTGGGTAATGGTCTCTGGAACTCGCACTACTTCACTACGGAAGCCAGCAGCAAGAGCTGATCGTTCTTTGTTACGAACGTAGACTTGGCTGGCAGGATTGTCCCCCACCAAAATAACTACCAAGCCTGGAACTAGACCTGTTTCTTCTTTTAGTTTTGCCGTCTTTTCAGCCAACTGTCCTTGTAACTTAGCTGCAAGAGCCTTCCCATCGATAATCTGTGCCATATCTCTTCTCTTTTCTATCAAATATCCTCTATTATATCAAAAAATAACTCGCCATTCTAACACTTCTTGCCTAATGGACCTTATAGTCTGAAACTATAAGAAAAAGCCCTTATCGAGCTTTTATGCCTATTTATACTAGGTAAATCTGTCATGCTTTCTTTTTGACTTTTGGAGCCGGTAAGACTTCATACATCTCCTTGATTAATCTGATTAGAAATGATTTATCTTCAATGTCTTCTATCAAAATCATCTCCTTAGCTCCTTCATAAGGACGTTCAAGCCTAGTCTGTCCCAGTTGATCCAAGACCAGCTTCACAGGCTTCAGTAACAGACGATTATCATAGATTCCCCCAATAATCTTCCCACGATAATAAAGGATATACTCTCCCATCATTGGACGATAACTCATCTCCTCTAGCTCTGATAGCTGTTCGAGAATAAAATCTAAATATTCTTTACTGGAAGCCATGATGCCTACTCCATTTCTTCTAAAAATGAGGTCTTACAAAACCTTACTCAAAAATTCCTTGGTCCGTTGTTCTTTTGTTTGATCGAAAATCTCCTCTGGTGTTCCATCTTCGACAACAACTCCATCCGCCATAAAGATAACACGGTCTGCTACCTCACGCGCAAAACCCATTTCATGAGTCACAATCACCATAGTCATCCCTGACTTGGCAAGATCTTGCATAACAGCTAGAACTTCTCCAACCATCTCAGGGTCTAGGGCTGAAGTCGGCTCATCAAAGAGCAAAACATCTGGTTCCATAGCAAGTCCACGTGCAATGGCAATCCGTTGTTGCTGACCACCTGATAAACTCTGAGGATAAGCCGTCGCCTTATCTGGCAAGCCAACTTTTTCTAACAGTTCCTGTGCTCTTTTCTCCGCAACTTCCTTGCTTTCACCTTTGGTTTTAATTGGGGACAAAGTGATATTTTCCATCACTGTCATATTGGGAAAGAGGTTGAATTGTTGGAATACCATGCCCATCTTTTCACGCATGGCAAAAAGGTCATTTTTCTTATCTGTAATATCAACTCCTTCAAAGATAACCTTACCTTTACTTGCTTCTTCAAGGAGATTCATCGAACGAAGAAGAGTTGACTTCCCGCTCCCTGACGGACCGATAATGACCACAACTTCTCCTCGTTTAATCTCAAGGTTGATGCCTTTTAAAACTTCATTTTTCCCAAAAGACTTATGTAGTTCTTCAATTTTAATCAAGGTTTCTGTCATTATTTTTTGTCTCCTTGTCCAATATGTTTTTCAAATGCTTTCAACGCCACTGTCAAAACCGAGGTCATAATCAAATAGTAAAAGGCTGCAAATAAAAGGGGAGTCAACGGTAAATAAGTTGTTGTTGCTACTGTCGTTGCACCATTCCACAACTCCATCACCCCAATTGCCGACAAGAGGGAACTATCCTTGATAATGGTAATAAATTCATTTCCCAGAGCTGGAAGAATATTTTTGATAGCTTGTGGCAAAATGACATAACGCATGGCATTTTTCGGACGAATACCTAAAGAATATGCGGCCTCTAACTGCCCTTTAGGAACCGCATTGATTCCCGCACGAACAGTTTCTGAAACGTAAGCTCCACTGTTCATAGAAATAATCAGAATACCAGGAATCAAACGAGAAAGATCAACTCCTAAAATTCCCACTTGAATAGTCGGAGCATTGATATGCATAAGAGCAAAGGCAATCATAATCTGAACCATCATCGGAGTACCACGGAAGATCCAAACATACACATTTGCAAACCAAACGAGCGGTTTAAAGCGTGAACGTTGGGCAAAGGCCAGTAACACACCTATAATGGTCCCTAAGCAGACAACAAGGATGGAAATCAATACGGTAATCAGAGCACCATAGTTAAAATATGGTAAATACTTTGGTAAAAAAGAAAAATTCATATTCAATCAACTTTCTATGTATTAGATTGTATGATTATAACATGAATTGAATTAAAATGCAATCCTTTTTCCCTAATTTTAACAATTAACTTGATAGAATAGAGAAATAGAGAGAAATCACAGTTTTTTTCTAGTCAACTACCTCTTGTTTATGGTAAAATAGAAATGATAAGAAATGGAGGAGAATCAAAATGGAATCACATTTGGTTAGAATCATTAACCGCCTAGAAGCAATGACAAAAGATGGTGGAAATCTAAAACGTAATTTTGAACGTGAAGGTGTTGTTGTCGCAGAAGTTGCATACAGCCACGACGAAGAAAACGGATCACTCTTCACCCTTCGCGATGTAGAAGCTCGTGAAACTTATACCTTTGATAGCATTGATTTGATTGCAATGGAGATCTACGAACTCCTTTACTAATATAAAAACAACGGGCAGTAAGGCCCGATAAATAAGAATCCTTTTTGTCACCGCAAATGGGATTTTTTCTTACCTTCAATGTCGCTTGATTCTCCATAAATCCTTCTTTTAAAAACGACCACTTCCCAATCTTTTTACTTGCTTTACACCTTAATCATGCTATAATGAGAGTATAAAACTTTGACTATTCTTGACCTTTTTCTTAGACCAAGAATAAGAATGAAATGAGGTAGATGTATGCTCTGTCAAAACTGTAAAATAAACGACTCAACAATTCATCTGTATACCAATATCAATGGACAGCAAAAGCAAATTGATCTCTGTCAAAATTGCTATAAAATTATCAAAACAGATACAAATAATACCCTCTTTAAAGGAATGACTGACTTAAATAATCATGACTTTGATCCTTTCGGCGACTTTTTCAATGATTTGAACAATTTCAAACCTTCTTCTAATAACGTCCCTCCAACTCAATCTGGTGGGGGGTATGGAGGAAACGGTGGTTATGGACCTCAAAACCGAGGTCCGCTTCAAACACCTTCTAGCCAAGAAAAAGGACTCCTAGAGGAATATGGTATCAATATTACTGAGATTGCTCGTCGGGGAGATATTGACCCTGTTATCGGTCGAGATGAGGAGATTATCCGCGTTATCGAAATCCTCAACCGTCGAACCAAGAACAATCCTGTCCTTATCGGAGAACCAGGTGTTGGTAAAACAGCTGTTGTTGAAGGTCTAGCTCAGAAAATTGTCGATGGTGATGTTCCCCATAAACTCCAAGGCAAGCAGGTCATCCGTCTGGATGTGGTCAGTCTAGTTCAAGGAACAGGGATTCGAGGCCAATTTGAAGAACGAATGCAAAAGCTCATGGAAGAAATTCGCAAACGCGAGGACATCATCCTCTTTATCGACGAAATCCATGAAATTGTTGGTGCTGGATCTGCTGGCGATGGCAATATGGATGCAGGAAATATCCTCAAACCAGCCCTTGCCCGTGGTGAATTGCAAATGGTCGGTGCCACTACTCTCAATGAATACCGCATCATTGAAAAAGATGCTGCCCTCGAGCGCCGTATGCAGCCTGTCAAGGTAGATGAACCAACTGTCGAAGAAACCATTATCATCCTTAAAGGGATTCAAAAGAAATACGAAGACTACCATCACGTCAAGTATACTGATGCTGCCATCGAAGCTGCTGCAAATCTTTCCAACCGCTACATCCAAGACCGCTTCTTGCCAGACAAGGCTATTGACCTGTTGGACGAAGCTGGTTCTAAGATGAATCTGACGCTGAACTTTGTTGATCCAAAAGTGATTGATCAGCGTTTAATTGAAGCTGAGAATCTCAAGGCGCAAGCTACTCGAGAGGAAGACTTTGAAAAGGCTGCTTATTTCCGTGATCAGATTGCCAAGTACAAGGAAATGCAGAAAAACAAGGTGACCGATCAGGATACTCCAATCATCAGCGAGAAAACCATCGAACATATCATTGAGCAGAAAACCAATATTCCTGTTGGGGAACTCAAAGAAAAGGAACAATCTCAGCTTATCCATCTAGCAGACGACCTCAAGGCCCATGTTATAGGTCAAGATGAAGCTGTCGATAAGATTGCCAAGGCCATCCGTCGTAATCGTGTTGGACTTGGAACTCCTAACCGGCCAATCGGAAGTTTCCTCTTTGTCGGACCAACTGGTGTCGGTAAAACAGAACTCTCTAAACAACTAGCCATTGAACTCTTTGGTTCTGCTGACAGCATGATTCGCTTTGATATGAGTGAATACATGGAAAAACACAGTGTGGCTAAATTGGTCGGTGCCCCTCCAGGCTATGTAGGCTATGACGAAGCTGGGCAACTGACTGAAAAAGTTCGTCGCAATCCTTACTCACTCATCCTTCTCGATGAAGTTGAAAAAGCCCACCCAGATGTGATGCACATGTTCCTTCAAGTATTGGACGATGGTCGTTTGACTGATGGGCAAGGACGAACAGTTAGCTTTAAGGATACTATCATTATCATGACCTCAAATGCGGGTACTGGTAAGGCCGAAGCCAGCGTTGGTTTTGGGGCGGCTCGTGAAGGACGTACCAACTCTGTTCTCGGTGAACTCGGCAACTTCTTTAGTCCAGAGTTTATGAACCGTTTTGACGGCATCATCGAATTTAAACCTCTCAGCAAGGACAACCTTCTCCAAATCGTCGAACTCATGCTTGCAGATGTCAACAAACGCCTCTCTAGCAACAATATCCACCTCGATGTGACAGACAAGGTCAAGGAAAAGTTGGTTGACTTAGGTTATGATCCAAAAATGGGGGCTCGGCCACTCCGTCGCACCATTCAAGACCATATCGAGGATGCCATCACTGACTTCTACCTTGAAAATCCAAGTGAGAAAGCCCTTAAGGCAGTCATGACAAGCAATGGCAATATTCAAATCAAATCTGCCAAAAAAACTGAGAAAACAGAAGAGATTGCTTCTGAAATAGAAGAATAAATCTCATAAAAAGAACAGGAAACAAGATTTCCTGTTCTTTTTTTAATTCTCTTCTTGAACTTGATAGCGAAGAATTGTTTTTAATTTGCTTGGCTCCGTTCGATGAAGGTTATTGAGATAAATTTCTCGGTGGACTTCCGAAGTTCTTTTGAGTTTATGAAGTTGACAAAAATGCTCCATCTCTGCAAAAGTCTCATTTTCAGTATCAAAAGGTCCTACATGAAGCATAGCAAGGCTTTGGCCTTCTTCTATCATTTCAAAACGAATAGCCTCATAGAGAATATTTGGCTTCTTGATTATGACCTCTTCCAAAGCTTTTTCAAATAGTTCTCTCGTAATAAAATCGGGTTGCCCAATCATAATGCTATAAGAAAGCTCACTTTTTACCAGTTCTCCCTCCTTCTCCTTTTTCCATACACCTTCTAAAGGAAAGACAGTAAAATCAGTGTAAACCTCATCCAGAGGAGCTTTTTTATACTTCATCTTTATCGCATAGGCTAAGGCATATAAGGCCCCTACTCGTTCTGAAAAATCTTCTTGATTTGGATCACCTTTACCATCAATCACGATATAGGATTGACCTGGTACCTGCAGGATGCTGGGCCTAGCTTTCACTTGATAAAGATCTTTTGCTTCTTTTCTCCATTCGTATTTCATTTGGTTCTTCTCCTTTCTATCTCTAGTATAGCACCAAAACCCTGACATCTTTTGTCAAGGTTTGTAAAGTTTTTGGATTTTTTCTAATCTAGAAAGCAATTCCTTCTTCAGATGATTGGGGGCGAGTATTTCCACCCCATCTAGATAAGACAGGAGGTAAGTATACAGACTTTCATGCTCTGGTAGGACTGTCTTGACATAATAACCCCCATCTTTCCCCAAGCTAATCTCATCTTCTGAAAAATCTTCATAAACCCGGAAAGCAAGCTTGGGACTAAACTTCAAGGAAACTTCGATTTGATGTGCCACTTGATCTGAACCATCAACCCAATCCTCCACATTTTTCTGCTTCACAGTTTCAGTTGTTAGGTGATAATTCCTAATTCTAGACAATTTGAAAAAACGCCACTCTTCCTTCAAACAACAGTAGGCATGAAGGTACCAATCTCTCTTTTTAAATACGAGTCTAAAGGGTTCGACTGTACGAATCGTTTTCTGACCACACTCACCTAGATAAGTAATCACCAGTTGCCTTTTCTCTAGAATAGCATGTTTGATGTTATCAAATAATTCTTTTTGACCTTCTCGCTTTCTCCAGTCAGTCAAGTCTACTTCTATCCAAGGGCTGGGAGAAACTTGAAAAATAGATTCCAACTTTTCAAGCAACAGGTCTTGCCTTTCATCGGTCAGGGCTTGAATCCCTTGCAAAGCTGACAGAAGTTCTAATTTTTCATCCTCCGATACGAGAGTACGATCCAGAACAAAGTTCTTCATTAAAAAGATTCCGCCCGCCTTCCCAGGTATCGAATATAGAGGAATCCCCGCCATACTCAATCGTTCAATATCGCGATAAATCGTTCGTACAGATACTTCAAATAATCGGGCTAATTCAGGAGCCGTTGTACTGCCTTTTTCTAAAAGTAGATATAGGATACGAAATAGTCTTGATTCTGCCATAAAATCACCTCTCTTTTATTATACCAGTTATAGTGCTAGGTCTGGAAAGTTTAACGAGACAAGGATTGACCAAGACAAAGTAGCTTTTTCTGCACCAGTTCGTTGGTTTATTCTTGACAGCTTGCCCCTCGTCCATTATGATAATAATAAAGATACTAGAGAATGAGGAAAATGCAATGGCAAACCCAACTTTTGGTGATAAAAAAGAAAATGTGACCTACCAGCCCCGCTATGGTGTGTACGCAGTTATTCCGGATGCGGAGAAAAAACAAATTGTCCTAGTTCAAGCCCCCAATGGTGCTTGGTTCTTGCCAGGTGGAGAAATTGAAGCAGGCGAAGATCATCAAGAAGCACTAAAGAGAGAACTAATCGAAGAACTTGGCTTTACAGCTGAGATTGGAACCTATTATGGGCAAGCTGATGAGTATTTCTACTCTCGCCATCGTGATACCTACTACTACAATCCAGCGTATCTCTATGAAGCTACTTCTTTCCAAGAAGTACAAAAACCATTAGAAGATTTTAATCATATTGCTTGGTTTCCTATTGATGAAGCAATTGAAAAACTCAAACGTGGTAGCCATAAATGGGGAATTGAAGCTTGGAAAATCCAGCATGGAATTGGCTAAAATACACGATTTTATCCAAAAAGTGCTATAATAGAGTTAGAAAATCGGAGGAACTGTTATGAAGCTTATCAATACGACAAACTCACACTCGCAACTTGTTAAAAGCCAATTAGAAAGCACAGACGCAACTCTTGTCGAGGTCTATTCTGCTGGAAATACAGATGTAGTTTTCACACAAGCCCCGCTTCACTATGAAATCCTCATTTCCAACAAACACCGAGCTATTCGTGAACCTGAAATCGAAACCATCCAAGACTTCTTCTTGAAACGTAAAATCGATAAAGGAAGCATTGATGAAGCCAATATCAAGACGCTTTATTCAGATAAATTGATTGAGATTTCAATCCCTATAAAATAAGAAGACCAGCCAAAAGCTGGTTTTCTTTTTCAAAAAAGATTGGTAGTGCACAGCTACCAATCTTTTAATTTTATTTCACAGCTTCTTTCAAAGCGTCTACCTTGTCCAAACGTTCCCATGGAAGGTCAATATCTGTACGTCCCATGTGTCCATAAGCCGCTGTTTGACGGTAAATTGGACGTTTGAGATCCAGCATTTGGATAATTCCCGCAGGGCGAAGGTCAAAGATTTGACGCGCTGCTTTTTCAAGCTTGCTTTCAGCTACTATTCCTGTACCAAAAGTATCGATACGAACAGAAACAGGTTGCGCCACCCCGATAGCATAAGCCAATTGCACTTCTGCCTTCTTAGCAAGGCCTGCTGCAACGATGTTCTTGGCAATGTAGCGAGCTGCATAAGAGGCTGAACGGTCCACCTTCGTCGCATCCTTACCTGAGAAGGCACCACCACCATGACGAGAGTAGCCACCATAGGTATCCACGATAATCTTACGACCAGTCAAACCTGAGTCTCCTTGAGGTCCACCGATTACAAAACGACCAGTTGGATTGATGAAGAATTTTGTCTGCTCATCCAAGTAAGAAGACGGAATAACCTCTTTGATAACCTTGTTAATCACATCATTGTGAATTTGTTCATTGCTAACTTCTGGGTCGTGCTGAGTTGAAATAACGACTGTATCCACACGTACTGGACGATCATTTTCATCATACTCAACCGTAACTTGTGATTTAGCATCTGGACGAAGGTAACTGATTTCACCAGACTTACGAAGTTCTGCCAAACGACGAACCAACTTGTGGCTGAGTGAGATTGGTAAAGGCATGAGTTCTTCTGTCTCATCCACTGCAAAACCAAACATAAGACCTTGGTCTCCAGCACCAATCAAGTCCAGTGGATCTTGATCTGCATTTCCACGAACCTCCAATGCTTCGTTAACACCTTGGGCGATATCTGGTGACTGCTCAACAAGTGACGGATGAACTCCCACCGTCTCCGCAGAAAAACCATACTCTGTATTGGTATAACCAATCTCTGCAATGGTATCACGAACCACTCGGTTGATATCCACATAAGCATTTGTAGAAATTTCACCAAAAACATGGACCGAACCTGTGTATACAGCTGTCTCGGCAGCAACGTGCGCATCTGGATCTTTAGCTAAAATAGCATCCAAAATCGCATCTGAAATTTGGTCTGCAATCTTATCTGGATGCCCCTCAGATACAGATTCAGACGTGAATAATTTACGTTCTGACATAAAAATGTCCCCCCTTAAAAAATATTGTTATAGAGTTACAAAGTACTGATAGGAAAACTACTAGTAATGAATACCTACCATCTTATCGGGACTATATAACCTTATCATTATACCACTTTTTACTCATTTTTGCAGTAATTTTGAAAACTCATAAAACGAAGTTAGAAAAAGGAGCCAGGAAGCTCCAATTTTATACTTAAAATGTTTGACGTTTGGCTTTTCGCTCTGCACGGCCACGTGCGCGATTTTCAGCACGCTTGGTTTTGCGGCGTTTTTCATCCACCGCCCATTGAATCTTCTTCTTATAGCCAGGTTTGACTTTTTTCTTTTTCTTTTTAACCAAGCCAATCATTTCAATATCAAGCTTATCCTGCTTCTTTTCACGGTTGGCACGACGATCACGGTCATAGGTATCTTGAAACTCTCCGTCTTTGACCATCTTAGGAGTAAACTTGATCCCTAATTTCTCCAACTCACGGATATCCGAGTCATCACTAGGCTGGTAAAGGGTAATCGCTGTACCAGGCAGTCCGTTGCGCCCAGTTCGTCCAACACGGTGAACAAAGAAAGACAAGTCTTGCGGAATGGCATCATTGATAACATGGCTGACCCCTTCAATGTCAATTCCACGCGCTGCCAAGTCTGTTGCAACAATGTACTCAAAATCCAGATTTTTCACCTGATTCATGATCCGTTTGCGTTCACGAGGAGCAATATCTCCATGAATCTTAGCTACCTTCAATCCTTGAGCAGTCAAGTAGGCATGTAACTCATCAGCACGCGTTTTTGTGTTAACAAAAATCATTGCTAAATAAGGCTGCATCAACTGAGTCAGCTGGTAAATCTGAGCATTTTTGTCGCGGCCCTTGGTCGAAATCAACCAGTTATCAATGGTATCTGAGATAACTGTTTTAGTCTTGATTTTTTCCATGACAGGATTTGACAAGTATTTCTTCAAGAATGGTTGCAATTTTTGAGGAATCGTCGCTGAAAAAACCATGAATTGCAAGTCTTTTGGAAGGCTCCCTGCAATCTTATCAACGGTTTCTAAGAATCCCATATCCAAGGTCATATCTGCTTCATCAATTACAAAGGTCTTGGCCTTGTGAATAGCCAAATCACCAGACTTGACCAAGTCATAGATGCGACCTGGCGTTCCGATAACGATATGTGGTTGGTTACTGGCAAGTTTTTCAATCTGACGCGCCTTATCCGTACCACCCACATAATTAACCACACGAACTTCGACATCTGAGTGAGCTGCAATCTGACGAGCTGCTTGATATATTTGAGTGGCCAACTCACGACTTGGAGCCGTAATCACTGCTTGCACACTATCGCTAGTTTCATCTAATTGCTGGAAAATTGGTAACAAGAAAGTATGAGTCTTTCCTGAACCTGTTTTTGACTCGCCCACCAAGTCACGACCTGCCAAGACAATAGGAATCAACTTTTCCTGAACTTCGGTAGGAGTTGTAAATTTTAACTCCTCCAAGGCTTCTACTATATAATTTTTAAATTGAAATTTCTTAAATGACATACTATCCTCGATTCTATCTTTTCAATTATACCATATTTTGTCCCATTGCAGTAGTCCCATTTGAGTCTCAGTTCTGTTGTAAAGATTCAAGTAGCTTAAAAGGTTGGAACCTCTGATTCCAACCTCTTTCATTATTTCCAGGTCAATACAGCATTCAAACCATAATGATCACTGACTTGTGGACTATTTTGGCCATCAAAAACTACTTGTAAACTCTCTACTTCTAACTCTTTGGTCGTAAAGACGTAGTCGATTCGTAGTGGCTCAGTATTGCCTTTCCAGCCATCAATTTCTGGTGGAACGGTATAGCTACCACTTCTTTCTTTCGCAACTTCAAATGCGTCTTGTAATCCTAATGGGCTAGCTAAAATCGCTTGATAGCCTTCCTGACCAGCTGGATTATTAAAATCACCCGCTAAAATTAGAGGTTTGTTCAACTCTTTTAGTACAGTCTCAAATCGTGCCCATTCTTCTTGGAAACCTTTATCCCACCAAGAGAGATGAACGCTTGCAAGAGCCAGCTCCTTGCCTTCAACTTCTGTCTCAGCCAAGGCAACGCGACGAGTATGGTAGTCCGTTGGATCATCTACATCTGACACTAAAATTTCACGCGCTTGAATAGGTGTCTTAGATAAGATAGCTACTCCTTCATGGTAGCGGTCATAGCCAATATGATTGTAAGCCCAAGTCCAGTAGTAGTTTTTCCCTTTCTCAGCCAATTTTTCAACCAAAAGTCTAACATAGTGGTCTTGGTGAATTGGCTCTGCCGCTGGCAAAGCTTGATAGAGATCATTAACCTCCACCTCAGGAGAAGTGATTTCTTGATTAATTTCTTGGAAACAAATCAAATCATAATCCTTATCGAGAATGTCTTGGAGTAAGATTTGGAATTTTTCCTCTGCTTCCTTCTCCATCCAACTGTGGGTATTGAGTGTTAGAAATTTCATGCTTTTCTCCTAAAACAAGAGGTTGGAAAACAGCTTCCAACCCCAAGTATATTACAATTCTACTTTAGCAACTGCTGTTTTAGCTGCAAGAGAACCTGTTTGTTCTAATTTAACTGATTTAAGGACATCACCATTTGTGAAGACAACCACTGTTGATGTTTTGCGTCCTGCTTCTCGAATAGCATCCAAGTCAGCTGTGACAAGAAGGTCACCAGCGACCACTTTTTGTCCTTCAGAGACATGAACAGTAAATGGTTTTCCTTCAAGACTTACTGTATCCAAACCAATATGAACAAGCACTTCAAGACCTGAGTCAGTGACAAGACCAAGAGCGTGTTTTGTTGGGAAGATACTTGATACAGTACCAGTAACTGGAGATACAATGTTACCATTTGCTGGTTCTACTGCAAATCCATCACCCATCATTTTTTGAGCAAAAACTGGATCTTCCACTTGTTCCAAAGCAACAACTTGACCGTCAGCTACTGAGTAAACTTCTTCAGTTACACCTTTGTAGTGTACAGTATTTTGTTGGTTTTCTGTCATTTGGCTTGGAAGAGTTTCAGGAATAATTTCACCTGAGTCAAGAATATCTTGGATATCAGATTTCAATACGTCAGCTTTTGGTCCGTAGATAGCTTGGACACCTTGTCCTTTCATGACAAGCCCCATAGCTCCTTCAGCCTTCCATTGTTCCTCAGTACCAACGCGATCTGCATCTTTAACAGTTACACGAAGACGAGTCATACATGCATCCACATCTACGATATTTGCACGACCACCAAGAAGGTTAATGATATTTACGGCTTGAGAAGCTGCTGCAACTTTTGGAGTTCCAGGAGTTGCTTCTTCTGATGCTCCTTCAGCTGTTTCGTAGTTTCCGTTACGTCCTGGAGTTGCGTAGTTGAATTTCTTGATCATGAAGTTGGCAATGAAGTACATGATAACCGCAAAGAGAACAGTTACCCAGATAAAGTTAACAATATCCATACCAATACCAGCATTAATTGCCAATGGTGTACGAGTCAAGAATTCAATTGAACCGAATGAGTGGACACGAAGGTGAACAATATCTGCCATAGCAAAGGCAGCACCTTGAACTACTGAATAAACAAGGTAAAGCGGTGTTGCGATGAACATGAACATATACTCGATAGGTTCAGTAACCCCTGTCAAGAATGTTGCAAGGGCTGTCGCAATCATCATACCCTTGTATTGGTGTTTCTTGTCAGCATCAACATTGCGGTAGATAGCAACGATGACACCCATCAAGATACCAAATGAACCGATCATTTGTCCAACTTTGAAACGAGCTGGAGTGACTGTTGTAAGAAGGTGTTGGTATTGGTCAGCATTTGAACCTTTAAGGTTAACAAGGTCAGTTACCCATGCAAGCCAAAGTGGATCTTGACCAAATACTTGTGTTCCTTTTGCTGCACCAGTTAACACTTCGTATGTTCCACCAAGAGCTGTATAGTTCATTGGGATAGTCAACATGTGGTGAAGACCGAATGGCAAGAGCAAACGTTCCAAAGTACCATACAAGAATGGTGCAAGGACTGGAGCAGTTTCTTGTGAGTTGGCAATCCAAATACCAAAGTTGTTAATACCTGTTTGAACTACTGGCCAAAAGGCAGCAAGTAGAATTGCAGCAATAGTTGAACGAAGAATAACGACGAATGGTACGAAACGTTTACCATTGAAGAATGAAAGGGCGTCAGGAAGTTTACGGAAGTTGTAGTATTTGTTATAAGCTGTTGCCCCAACAAAACCAGAGATAATCCCTACGAAAACCCCCATGTTAAGCGCTGGTGCCTCAAGAACGCTGATAAAGTAGTCAGCAACCTTGATTGAACCACCAAAGAAGGTAGTAACCATTGCTTCAGGGTTTTTCAACATATCACCTGTAACACCGAAGATAGTACCTGTGATACGGTTAATCAAGATAAAGGCAAGTCCGGCTGCAAATGCACCACCTGCACGTTCTTTTGCCCAGCTTCCCCCAATAGCAAGGGCAAACAAGATATGAAGGTTACCGATAACCCCCCAACCAATTTGCTCAAGGATTCCACCTGTAATCACTAGAGGAGCAAGGTTTGGGTCGATCATCACGATTGATTTACCGATTGAGATCATCAATCCCGCCGCTGGCATAACGGCGATAACCACCATTAAAGCCTTACCGAATTTTTGCCAAAATTCGAAAGACAAGACATTTTTGAATGTAGCTTTCATCATTCAAATCTCCTTTATTTTATTTAGGCAAACGTTTTACGAAAACGTTTGCATTTGGTTATGTATTAATTATACCACTTTTATTTTTTTTGTAAAGGCTTTTATAAAAAAAATGTCTATTTTTTTTAATTTTTAAAAAGGAAAAAGAGAAGTTTACGAAAACTTCTCTTTTAAATAGGTATTATTTTTCTGATTTGTACTGCAATTTGCATTTAAATCCAACTAGATCTTCAAGAATCGACGCATCGAAATCCCTGAACCAATTGAACCAATGAAAATTCCGATTATAAATAATAGGACTGTCATCAGAGGGATAAACACATCTGGTGTAATCATTGACAAGTTTTGACCTACCAAGGATTTATTGACCGATTGATAAACCATATTGTAAACAAAGAATACAAGGACTGAAGGAATCGCTGCGCCAAGCAAGCCAATAAAAGCACCTTCTAGCAAGAATGGACCACGGATATAGCCATTTCTCGCTCCTACAAGACGCATGATCTGAATCTCACGACTACGTGAAATAATAGTGATACGAATGGTATTGGAAATGAGGAAGACTGCGATGAAAATCAAGAGCCCTGCAATAACCAATCCCCAAACACGGATAAAGGAAGCTAGTTCAAAAAGTCGTTGAGTGTTGGCTCCACCGTCTTGAACCTCTGATACTCCCTCAATTTTCTTAGCTTCTTCAGCTACAGTTTTAACATCACTCGGAGAATTTGTGTCGACGATATAAGCATCATAGAGAGGGTTTGCATCCCCTTCAAAGACCTTCCAATCGTCACCCATTGTTTCCGTTAGTTTTTCGTACTGTTCTTCTTTACTTGAGAAGGTAACACTCTTAACAGCAGGTATAGCTTTCAAAGCATCATAGACCTTGTGGTAGTCATTGTTGGTAACTGTCTGACCTTCTTTTACAATCGTCTCACTGTTATCAGCTATATCCTTACGAATGTAAACCATGACTCGAACGTTGTTTTCAATATCGGTAGCCAGTTTCGCTGTATTAAAAATTACAGATGCAAACAGGGCAACGAGTGTTAAGGTAATCATAACCGAACTTACTGCTGCTACTGTCATCCAGCCATTTCGTTTTAAACTTTTTAATGATTCAAATAAATGGCGAAAAAATCTACTAATCATCGTATCCATATTCTCCTTTAGCTTCGTCACGAACGACACGGCCATTTTCAATGGCAATGACACGGTGGCGCAAGGTATTTACAATCTGGCTATTGTGAGTCGCCATCAAGACAGTAGTACCTTGGAGATTGATGCGTTCCAACAGATTCATAATTTCCCATGAATTATCTGGGTCCAAGTTTCCTGTTGGCTCATCGGCAATCAATACTTTAGGATTGTTGACAATCGCGCGAGCAATCGCAATCCGTTGCTGCTCTCCACCTGAGAGTTCATTAGGGAAAGAGCGAACCTTATGTTTCAAACCAACCAGGTCCAATACTTCCATAACACGTTTTTTGATGTTGCGACGGCTCTCACCGATTACTTCCATTGCATAGGCAATATTCTCATAAACAGTCTTCTTAGGCAAGAGTTTGTAATCCTGAAAGACTACCCCAACACTACGACGTAGCAGTGGGACATCTTTCTTCTTAATTTTAACTAAATTAAAGCCTGCAACTGTTAGGCTTCCTTTTTCGATCTTTACTTCTCGGTATAAAGCTCGAATAAAGGTTGACTTACCTGCCCCAGAAGGTCCTACGATATAGGCAAACTCTCCTGGTTCAATGGTAACAGATACTCCACGCAGGGCAGTCGTTCCATTGTCATACTTTTTGACAACATCTCTCATTTCAATGATTGACATATGAGTTCCTTTCTATCTTAGCTGATTCGCCACTTGAGGTAGGCATCGATAAAACCATCAAGGTCTCCATCCATCACCTTATCTACCTGAGCAACTTCAAAGCTTGTACGGTGATCTTTTACCATGGTATAAGGCGTGAAAACATAAGAACGGATTTGGCTTCCCCATGTGATTTCTTTTTTCTCACCTTTAAGGGAATCAACTTCCGCAGCTTTCTTTTCTTGCTCCATTTGATAGAGCTTAGCCTGCAACATCTTCATGGCACGATCTCTATTTCCATACTGGGTACGATCGACCGTTGATTGGACGACAGTTCCCGTAGGAATGTGTGTCAAACGCACACCTGTTGAAACCTTATTGACGTTTTGTCCACCAGCACCACCTGAACGGAAGGTATCCATTTTGATATCATCTTCACGAATCTCCACTTCGATGGTATCATCCAACTCAGGCATAACCTCTACGGATGTAAAGGAAGTATGGCGACGTTTGGCAGAGTCAAATGGCGAAATACGGACCAAACGGTGAACACCCATTTCTGATTTAAGTAGGCCATAAGCATTGGGTCCTTCAAAAGACAAGGTAACAGACTTGATACCTGCTTCATCACCAGCCTGGTAATCCAAGACTTCTACTTTAAAGCCTTTGGCATTTCCATAACGAGTATACATACGAAGCAACATATCGCCCCAGTCCTGTGCCTCAGTACCACCAGATCCTGGATGGATTTCCAAGATTGCATTATTATGGTCATAAAGTTCTGACAAGAGAAGGGTCATCTCGTAGCTGGTCATCATCTTATCCAGTTCTGTCAACTGTTCGACCAGTTCATCATGGACTGACTCGTCTTCTGCTAAAAATTCCAATAAAATCTCAACTTCATCCTGCAACTCTTCCATTTTACGGAAGGTGTTGTAGGTGTTTTTTAATTCATTTAATTCTTGCGACGTTTTTTGGGCCGCGATATTATCGTTCCAAAAATCAGGTTCTGTCATCTTGTTTTCCAAGATGGCAATCTCTTCCTCTAAGCCTTCGAGGTCAAAGAGACCCCCTAAAAGAAGCTAATTTTTCACGATTTGCGTCAATTTTTTGACGAATTTCTGAAATGTCCATAGATACTCCTTTTCATATCGTTTTATTATACCATAATCTCTCATTTCTTTCCATATTTTGCTTTTCACCGCTTTTGATGGCAGAAGAAAAGAGGCTTTAAAGCCTCTTGTTTAAAGGACTTTAGCAGAGGTATGAGTGATCTCCTCCACTTGAATTCCTTCTTTTTCAAACTTTTCCTTTAACGCAGTCAAATCGATTTTTCCATCAATTTGAACTTCGATGACGACCTTGCCATCCTTACGTGGAATGTTGACAGTATGGGAAATATTTAAATCCTCTTCTACAATTAGAGCTACAATTTTCCCCAGTACTCCGACTTCATTTTCTGTAATGAAACGAACACGAATCCCCTCTTCTCCGTATCCAGCGATTTCCAAAAAAGCCTGAAAAACATCGCGGTCTGTAATGACACCGTAGACCTGATGATTGTCTACGACTGGTAATATCCCAATTTTATTTTTCAGCATCAGGTAGGTCGCATCTTCTAGACTAGCATAGCCAGAAACCGTCACGACATCTCGAATCATTACATCTTTTACTTTGGTTTTATTCAGAAGATAATTCATCTCATAGATAGAGAGACTGGTTGCTTTAGATGGGCTGGCTTCCGCAATGGTTCCTTCTGTTACCAATCCGACTAATTGATCGTTTTCGATAACAGGTAAACGGTGCAAGCCTTGCTCGCGCATCAAATCTGCTGCGTGTGCTACAGTCGTATCTGGACTGATATAAACTACCTTACGGGTCATAAAATCTTTAACTGCCATGAGACTTCTCCTTCTATATTGCTACTTTTATTATACACTTTCTTAGAAAATCTATCAAACGCTTTCATCTCTTTTTCAAGATTTTGAATAATCTGAGTCTTTTACAAAAAAGAGCTCTAATCTAGAGCTCTATATGTGCAAGTTAGCAAACATTATTTATATTTCTTTCAGTTGTTAAGGATACTAGCAACTAGTATTGAAAACCTATTATCATCTCCATCCACAACCTAAACTAGTCTACCAGACTAAAGGAGAATAGCTGCACAATTCTTATCCTCCGACTAAAAAGGTCCCCGGACTATAGAGGGATTACGTGCGCAATCTCCATCCACAACCTAAACTAGTCTCCCAGACTATATGAAGATTGCTTATGCAATCCTTATCTACCGACTAAAAAGGTCCCCCGGACCTTTTTAGCCACCTAGGTACGCTTTTCTGACTTCATCGGATGCTGCGAGTTCTTTTCCTGTTCCTGATAGGACAATCTTTCCTGTTTCAAGTACATAACCACGGTCAGAGATAGCGAGGGCCTTGTTAGCGTTCTGTTCAATTAGGAGAACCGTTGTTCCTTGCTTCTGAATATCTTGAATGATATCAAAAATTTCTTGGATAAAGATCGGGGCAAGTCCCATTGACGGCTCATCCAAGAGAAGGAGCTTAGGTGTAGACATGAGAGCACGTCCCATAGCAAGCATCTGCTGTTCACCACCTGAAAGAGTTGCCGCATCTTGGTTTTTACGTTCTTCCAAACGAGGGAAACGTGAAAAGACTTTTTTCAAGTTGGCTTGATTTTCTTCACGATTTTTCTTCAAGAAAGCTCCCATTTCCAAGTTTTCCATAACAGTCAAACCTGGGAAAACATGGCGTCCCTCAGGAACTTGTGAAAGACCACCTGCCACGATTTTTTGCGCTGGCAACTTTTGAATTTCTTTTCCTAAAAACTGAATTTTACCAGCACTTGGACGAACCAAACCTGAAAGGGTACGAAGAATGGTTGTTTTACCAGCACCATTGGCACCGATAAGGGAAACAACTTCACCTTCATTAACCTCGAAACTTACATCACGAACTGCTTGGATCATACCGTAATGCACAGAGAGGTTTTCAACTTTTAACATAGACATTAGGCTTCACCTCCTAGATAAGCTTCAATAACGCGTTTGTTGTTCTTGATCTCATCCGGAGTCCCATGAGCAATCAACCGACCATATTCAAGAACATAGATACGCTCAGTGACTTCCATAACCAAATTCATGTCATGTTCGATAAGCATGATGGTAATTTTAAATTCATCTTTGATACGACGGATCAATTCTGTCAATTCAGCTGTTTCTTGTGGATTCATACCAGCTGCAGGTTCGTCCAAAAAGAGGATCTTAGGTTCAGTTGCCAGAGCACGAACAATTTCTAATCGACGTTGTTGACCATAGGCCAGATTCTTGGCAAGAGTATTTGCGTCACCATCCAAATCAAAAATCTTCAGCAAGTCCAAAGCTTTGCTTTTTAATTCTTCCTCATTCTTATAAAAAGCTGGTAGGCGTAGGAAGCTCGCAAGGACATGTTGTTTATGATGATTGCTAAATGCAATCAAAACATTTTCCAAAACTGTCAAGTCCTTGAACAAACGAATATTTTGGAAGGTACGACTGAGACCAAGTGAAGCAATCTTATAGGGAGTTTTCCCATTTAGGAGATGACCATCTAGTGTCACAGTACCTTCGCTTGGTTCATAAACACCGGTCAAGAGATTGAAAAGGGTTGTTTTACCAGCACCATTTGGTCCAATCAGACCAACCAATTCTCCCTCGTTCAATTCAAGAGTGACATCTCCAACAGCTGTTAGACCGCCAAAATGTTTGGTTAACTGTTTAACTTCAAGTAATGCCATTAGTTTTGTCCCTCCTTCTTAGATTTTTTAAAGAAACGTGATAGACTCAATTCCCATGTCCCAAGAAGTCCACCTGGTCTGAAAATCATGACCAATACAAGAGCCAAGGCGTAGATAATCATACGTACGCTAGCAACATCTTGAAGGAGCATATTTAAAATTCCTAAAACAATCGCTGAAACGATGGTACCAGTAATCGATCCAAGTCCACCAAACACAACGATAATCAACACGTTGATGGAATTAATAAAGGTGTAATCTTTTGGAACAACAGATCCGATAAAACCGGCCTGAAGTGAACCAGCAATACTAGCTGTAATGGCACCAAAGACAAAAGCGATTATCTTGATCTTTGTAGTGTTTACCCCAACGGACTCTGCAGCAATCTCATCCTCACGAACAGATAGAGTAGAGCGTCCAATTGGACTACGTAGGAAGTTGAGAGTTGCAATAGTTGTGATTACCACAAATAGATAAACCATTTGCCAGTTGGTAAAGTTTGGAATACCCAAGATACCAGCAGCACCGTTGGTCAAACTACCACCATTAATGATAAAGATACGAATGATTTCTGAAACACCTAGTGTCGCAACAGCCAGGTAGTCACCCTTTAAACGAAGCGTTGGAATCCCAACGAGCAAAGCGACTGCACCAGAAATCAAAGCGCCCAAGACCATCGCTCCAAAGAAGGCACCATAGGTTGGTGATTTTGAACCAATAATCGCTGCTGCATAAGCCCCAATCGCCATAAAACCTGCATGACCAAGTGAGAATTGTCCTGAAAAACCAACGATTAAGTTTAAGCCTACTGCAAGGATGATATTAATCCCAATTTGTTCTAAAATTTGGACATGGAATAGATTGAGAACACCAGCAGAAACCAGTACACTAATCAATCCATAACCCGCTAACAGAAGGAATAACCAGAGAATATTTACTTTAAGATTTGTCTTCATTGTTTACACCTTCTCTTTCACATTCTTACCAAGGATACCTGCAGGTCGAACAATCAGAATCAAAAGCAAGATTCCATATACGATAGCATCACGGAAATCAGACATACCGAAGGCAGTAGCAAATGTTTCCAACAAGCCAATCACAAATCCCCCTAGAGCTGCACCAGGAATAATCCCGATACCACCGAGTACGGCCGCAACAAATGATTTTAGACCTGGAGTCACGCCCATCAAAGGTTCAAGAGAGTTGTAGTAAAGGGCAATGAGGACACCTGCTGCACCAGCAAGAGCTGAACCCAAAGCAAAGGTAAAGCTGATTGTACGATTTACATTAATTCCCATCAATTGAGCTGCGTCACTATCAACTGATACCGCACGCATGGCTTTCCCCATTTTTGTTTTTTGGACGATCAATTGCAATAAAACCATCAACAGCACAGAAACTGCTAAAATCATCAATTGAACGTTTGTCAAGCTAATTGGTCCTAAGTCAAAGCGGACTGTTTCAATTGCTTGAGGGAAGGCACGAGTATTAGCGCCTACTAGATAAACCATTCCGTATTCCAGTAGGAAAGACACTCCGATGGCAGTAATCAATACAGCAATACGTGTGGAGTGTCGTAAAGGACGGTAGGCAAGAAACTCAATCACAACACCAAGTAGCGCGGTTCCTGCCATTGAAATAATTAAAGCTAAAAAGAAATCCATTTGGAAAGAATTAATCAAAAAGTAACCAATAAAGGCACCCATCATATAAATATCACCGTGGGCGAAGTTGATGAGTTTGATAATTCCATAAACCATGGTATAACCCAGAGCCAAAAGTGCATAAACACTACCCAGAATTAGACCATTCACAAGTTGTTGGAGCATAGCATTCACTCTTTTCTATCGTTATTTTTTAGAAAATTTCATTATTTTCACAAGTTCATAAACACCGAAACAGGGAGTGAGTCAAAGGCTCATTCCCCATTTCAATTACTATTCTAATGTTATGGTTTTACAACTTCTGCTTCTTCAACTTTACCATTGTTCATGGTCATCATGTAAGCAGTTTTCACTGTATTGTGGTCAGCATCAAAGCTTGTTTGACCAGTTACACCTTCAAAGTCTTTGGTTTTAGCAAGGTTGTCCTTGATTTCACCTGAGTTTTTAGCACCTTTTGCAGCATTGGCTACTAGGTAAACTGAGTCATAGGCTAAAGCTGAGAATGTTGAAGGCTCTTCGTTATATTTAGCACGATAAGCTTCAAGGAAAGCTTTAGCTTTTGCAGAAACATCAACTGTGGTGGAGAATCCAGAGATGAAGTAAATGTTTGATGCTCTTTCAGCAGTTGCTTGTTGAACAAATTCTTCACCGTTAAATCCATCACCACCAACGATTGGTTTATCAATTCCCATACCACGAGCTTGGTTTACAATTTTACCTGCTTCTGTGTAGTAACCTGGAACAACGATAGCATCAAACTCTTTGCCTTTCATTTTAGTAAGGGCTGCTTGGAAGTCTGTATCACCTGCTACAAACGTTTCATCTGCTACAATCTCACCCTTGTAGGATTCGCGGAATGATTTAGCAATACCTTTTGCATAGTCACTAGCATTGTCAGTATAAAGA